>DATFJO010000205.1:0-2833 GCA_035269145.1 Tangfeifania sp.
GGTAACCATTTGGGTGCCAACAAGAATATCGGTTTTCCGTGATTCAAGGTTGTGAATGATTTTTCCAAATGCATTTTTCGACTGCGTAGTATCCAAATCCATCCGGTCGATTTGAGCGCCGGGAAAAAGCGGTTTCAGTTCATCCTCAATTTTTTCTGTTCCAAAGCCACGGGTTTTAATTTCGGGAGACCCGCACTCAGGGCATTCGTTTGGATGAAGATGATGATATCCACAATAATGACAATTGAGCCGTTTTTTATATTTATGATAGGTCAGGCTCACATCACAGTTTTTGCATTTGGGAATCCATCCGCAATTAAAACACTGTACAAAAGGCGAATAACCCCTCCGGTTCTGAAAAAGAATGACCTGTTCTTTGCTGGCCAGCGCATTGTCCATCAAATCAAAAAGTTGAGGAGTAAGCACCGAGCGCATCTGTTTTGACTTCCAGGCGCGTTTTATGTCGGTAACAATCACCTCGGGCAATTCAATATTCGAATGCCGTTTTTCCAAATTTACAAGGCCGTATTTTCCTTTCAGAGCATTGAAATAACTTTCGTAAGAAGGCGTGGCCGAGCCGAGCAAAACTTTTGCTTTGTTCTGAATTCCCAAAACAACGGCCATATCACGGGCATTGTAGCGCGGTGCCGGGTCGAATTGTTTGAAAGAATTTTCGTGCTCCTCATCAACAATCACCAGTCCCAGGTCGGAAAAAGGCATAAACAGCGAAGACCGTGCACCGAGAATTACCTGGTAACCCTCTCCAGGATTTGTTTGAAACTGCAGCACTTTTTCCCAAATCTCAACCCGCTCCTGGCTGTTCAGCCGCGAGTGGTAAATGCCCACTTTCTTTCCAAATGCATTTTTCAGGCGTAACACAATCTGCGTGGTCAGTGCAATTTCAGGAACGAGGTAAAGTGCCTGCCTGCCTTTTTTCAGGATTTCATCTATGAGATGGATATAGATTTCTGTTTTCCCGCTGGCTGTAATTCCATGAATGAGCGCTACATCTTTTTCTGCGAAAACATCTTTAATTTCATCGAGCGCCTTTTCCTGAAATGTGTTCAGCAGATTTATATTTACCTGCTTTTGCAAATCCTCTTCAATCCGGGAAATTTGCTGCTGATATTTCTTCAGGATTTTTTTCTTGTCCAGTTCATTTAAAATGGCGGCACTGAAATCTGTACTTTTCAGCAACTCTTTTTTACTGATGAAATTTTTTTTCTTCTCACTGAAAACATTTGTTTTCTTACAAAAATGAAAAAGCAAAGCGTGCTGTTTTTTGGCCTTTGCCAGGTTTTCTGCGACTTCGTTTAACTGCTCTTCCGTTTTTATGTGTGGATGCAGCTTTACAAATGTTTCTGTTTTGGGCTTATATTTCGAACTGATTTTCTCTTCAATCTGAATAATATTTTTTTTCAGCAAACTTTTTAAAGCGGCATAAGAGAATTGATCGCCCAGTTTTCGTTGCAATCCTTCCAGGGTGTTCACATCCTGTTCAAGCTGAAAAAGAATTTGCTGTTCCTCTTCTGTGATTTCCTTTTCATCGTCATTTCCGGCAAAAAGAATTTTCGATTTGCTTTCCAGCTTCAGACCGGGAGGTAACGCCGCCCTGAAAATATCACCGAGAGTACAGCAATAATAGGCGGCCATCCATTTCCACAACTCCAGGTTTTGTGGCAGAACCACCGGATGATCATCCAGCACCTGCACAATTTCTTTTGTTTCAATGTTTTTAGGAGATTCTTCAGAAAGCGAAACCACCAGGGCAGCATAAAATTTTTTGCGTCCAAATTGCACCACCACCCTCTTGCCTTTTTCAACCTGTGGCTGCAAACGCTCCGGCACTTCGTAGGTGTAAGCATCGTGCAACGAAAGGGGAACTATTACCTGGGCAAACAATCTGGGCATATTTTTTTCTTTTAGTCATACCCTCACTCAAAGTGAGGGTATGACTGATTCATTAATTAAAACGTTGATCGATGGAGGCTGCCACTTCTTCCATCAGCCAGTTTGGGGTGGAAGTAGCTCCGCAAATCCCCACCGAATCAACTCCCCGGAACCATTCCGGTTTAATCTCGTCAGTTTGCGAGATGTGGTAGGAATTGGGATTTTCTTCTTTGCAAACCGAAAACAGGTATTTACCGTTGGAACTTTTATGACCGGCCACAAACAGAACCAGATCGAAGTTGCGGACAAATTTACGAAGATGCGGCACCCGGTTTGAAACCTGGCGGCAAATAGTATCTTTAATTTCAGCCTGCACGCCGGGTTGCATTTTCGATTTAACAGCTTCTGCTATTTCATGAAATTCCTCAACCCTGCGTGTGGTTTGTGAATAGAGCCAAACCGGTCGCGAAAAATCGATTTTTTCGATATCGTCAATATTTTCAACAAGAACAGTGCTGTGGTTGGTTTGCCCGTCGAGGCCAATAACTTCGGCGTGGCCCTTTTTTCCGAATATGACCACCTGCCCGTTTACTTTCCGGCTGGTATCATACGATTTTTTTACCCTTCCCTGCAACGTCAAAACCACGGGACAGGTAGCGTCAACCAATTCGATATTATTTTTTTTTGCATATTCGTAAGTTTCAGGCGGTTCGCCATGGGCGCGAATGAGTACTTTGCAATCGCGAAGCTGAAAATATTCTTCGCGTGAAACCGTTTTCAGTCCCATTTTTTCGAGACGTTGAATTTCCTTTCTGTTGTGCACGATATCGCCAAGGCAATACAACTGCTCTTCCTGCTCCAGTTTTTCTTCGGCAGTTTGAATCGCTTTTATCACCCCAAAACAAAATCCGGATCGTTTGTCGATTTCAATCCTCATTTTCCC
>DATFJO010000206.1:0-4797 GCA_035269145.1 Tangfeifania sp.
GATGAACAAATAGTATTGATGAAATTCTCGTATTCACCAAGTATTTACCCATCCTATCATTCCGACCTTGGAACAACGCATTTGAATCGTTTCTTCCTGGATTACAATGCGCATACCTACTGGTTTTCAGCAAACATTAAAAAAATAACCGGGTTGGCATCCATGCCGGAATGGCTGAACCTCGCCCTTGGATACAGCGCAAACGGTATGATTGGAAAACTTGAAAATCCTTCGTTTTACGTGGGGGAGCCTTTCCCTCATCTGGATCGATATCGTCAGTTTCTGTTTTCGTTGGATATTAATTTTGCTAAAATTCCAACAGAGAAAAAATGGCTTCGGAATTTTTACCGAGCGGTGAATGTTATAAAAATACCCTTTCCAACCTTGGAGTATAATCGGATTGAAGGTGTTAAATTCAGACCCCTCTATTTTTAAAATGAAAGTAAGAGTACATAAAATAGCACCACTAATTCTAATTTTCACGGGAGCTTTTTTAGCTTTTTCCTGTTCCACATACAAAAATGGATTTTATCAATCTTTTGCATTTTACAATATTCAGGAAGAACCATCGTCAACGGACATTGACTCATTAATTCAAGAAAAAGAAGATTTAAATCATGAGTCTAAAGCTATTTTAAATTCGATAAAACATTATCGTGATACATCTCATCCTGTTCGGGCTGAAGACATTAACCGTTTATTCCAGAATTTGAAAAATCAGTATATAATTGACAGTTGCTTTCAGTATATCTCCATGTACGCTGCAAACGATTCTGTAAAATGGATAGCCAGACAGAACCTGATTATTGCTGCAGATTTTTACAATGCAAATTTTCAGACTGATAAATGGTTGAGAAGAATCATCAACAGGGGAGATAAAGGCTTTTCTGTAAAAGAAAATACGCACCTGCATTCTCAACAATTTCTTTGGAAAAGAAAAACACGGCAACAAAAAAATGAACAGAATGTAGAACTTGCTTCTTCGGGTAGAACCAAATTTGATTTTATATGCCAAAACAGGGCTGATAAATTTTATGGGGCATTTTACAAAACTTTTGGATTTGGCAGCAAATTACTTGGCCATTTGCTAAACAGGGCTTATGTAAAACCCAGGCCAGAAAAGAATTTTAACAATTTAATCCCGCATTTAAAAAAGTGGGATATTGTATGCATGAAATCGCCAAACAGACTAACCGATAAGTTTATACCGGGTTATTTTGGGCATGTGGGAATATATCTTGGCGATAATGTTTTTGCCGAATCCACTCAGGAAGGAATTATTTATAGTCATTCCCGCAATTTTGCAGAAGGGAATACTTTTGCTATTATTCGTCCAAATACTGTTACCAATGAACGGAATAAAAGGATGTTGCAAATTTTGAAAGCTCAGATTGGGAAAAATTACGATTTTCATTTTAACGTTGAATCGCCGGATTTGATTTTTTGCACCGAATTAATTTATTTGGTTTATGAACAAATACCCTGGAAAACAAAGAGAATAGCCGGACACTTTACAATTTCGCCCGACGATTTGGTTTTAGAAGCACTGGGAAACAATAATCTGTTTATTCCCCTGTATTCAAAAAAAGGAAAACTTGTTGAAAATCCGAATCTTTTGAATATTAAACAGTTAATTCAATAAAATAATTTAAACTTGTTTTCCAAACTGATTTCTATATTTACAGCACTAATTATTCAGGTTATGAAACGAATTCTCTTCTTCTTCCCCGTATTTTTTGCTCTTGCAACCGGATGTTCCAATTCGGAACATGATTTTTCGGAATGGCGCGGCCCAAACCGCCAGGGGATTTTTTATGAAACCGGTCTTTTAAAATCATGGCCTGAAAACGGACCGGAAATGCTTTGGAGCGTTGAAGGCCTTGCTGCAGGGCACAGCAATGTGGGCATTGGGCACGACCGGATTTTTGTAAACGGAATGCCCGACACACTGGGAGTGCTCTATTCGTTCGATCTGGATGGAAACCTGCTTTGGGAAAAGGTGTACGGCACCGAGTGGCATAAAAACTATACCGGCTCGCGCTCCACTCCGGTTGTGGCAGGCGATTTTGTTTACCTTGAAAGCGGAATGGGCGTGGTGTTTTGTATGGATGCTTTTTCGGGAGATATTGTATGGGAGGTGGATTTGCCGGAGAAGTTTGATGCGGAAAACATCCAGTGGGGATTGACCGAAACGCTGCTTATTGACGGCGATAACATCATTTGTACACCCGGCGGCGAAAAACACAATGTGGTGGCCTTAAACCGTTTTACAGGCGAAACCATCTGGACTTCGCCCGGATATGGCGAACCTGCAGCTTATTGTTCGCCCGTTTTGGTGGAACACAACACTACCCGGCTGGTGGTAACCATGACGGCCACTTCGGTAATCGGCCTCGATGCCGGCACCGGTGAAATGTACTGGCGGGTGGAACAAATGCAGGGAAATAAAATTCACGCAAATTCTCCTGTTTATTCAGGGGGAGTTATTTATTGTTCGAGCAGTTCGGCTCCCGAAAACAGCGGGATTGTGGCCCTTCAGCTTAGTGAAGACGGGAAAAGTGTAAAGCAAAAATGGCGAAATGAATCCTTTAGAAATTTAATGGGCGGTATTGTACTGATTGACGGTGTGATTTACGGCGCCACCTACCGGAAAAACGAGTGGTCTGCAGTTGTTGCTTCAACAGGAGAACAAAATATACTTTCGGAAGATATTGGCGGCGGAGTGATTGTTTATGCCGACGGCCTGTTTTATTTGTACAGCGAGGAAGGAGAAGTCGCTCTTGTAGATATGGGCCGAAATAAATTTGAAATAAAAGGCAGGTTTGAAGTGCCACTGGGAACCGATCAGCACTGGGCTCATCCGGTAATTCATGATAAAAAGCTCTACATCCGGCACGGCGATGCCCTGATGGTGTATGATATTTCTGCGGGTTGATTTTTTTCTGCCAGAATTAGAAATTTGTGCTGGTGTTTTCCTAATCTTTCTTTTTTCTCTTAAAATATTGCTCCGATTTCCCCCACAGTTTTCCGGCACCCCGAAAAAGTTTTTTGGTGGCCTTTTCCATTGATTCGTCGGCTTTTTTGTAGGTTTTGCTCTCGTGAATTTTGTCGGCAGCTTCGTCGAGGTAATCGTTGGCTTTATCTATCCACTTGTCGGTTTTTTCTTCCACCGTTTCCTTTTTCTTATCCTGTTTGCCGTCTTTCGTCTGTTCCATGCTGTGATTTTTTATGTTGGTAACCCGATTCAAAGTTAATTAAATCATTGGGAGGTGGCAAAAAGGCCTGAATTTTCAGCATTTGAATTTCAAATCCTCCTGAATGAAAGCTGCTTTAAACTTGTGCCATTTGACGGTAAAATGCTTTGTGGTAAACGGCACTCACAATAAACGGCACCTGTTTATCCTATTTGCAGGTGGTTCATCCCAAAAACAACCCCATTTGTCCCATTTATTTTATCCGGTCCGGTTCATGCATTACGTTTATGCGCATACCGGTGGCGCTGACTGCCGGTTTGAGAAATAACCAAAGCGGGTAAACCTTCTTTCGCGTTGAATGTTTGGGTATTTCGTGATTCGCGTAAAAGGCGGGAACCGTTTTTTTTACGCGGCAGGTTAAAGATTTCAGCTTTTTATGAAAACAATTAAATAACAAAAAAGAATGATCAGGTATTCAAAAAATAAAATTGATTTTTTAATGGAGTTAAGAACTTCAGTAAACGATTATTTCGAAAACAACAACATAGAACCTTACGGGAACAAAAAAATTATTGTAAAAAGTGTTATTATGGGCATCGTATATCTTGCCCCGTTAATTCTTATGATTTCCGGAGTTTTTACTTCGGTATGGGCAGTACTTGCCTGCTGGCTGGTAATGGGATTGGGTAAGTCGGGTGTGGGAATGGCTACGATGCACGATGCCAACCACGGCTCTTTCTCGAAAAAGAAGTGGGTAAACAAGCTGTTTGGCAATTCAATGTACCTGCTGGGAGGGTATCCGCCCAACTGGCGCTATCAGCACAATACGCTTCACCACGGTTATACCAATGTAGAAGGCCACGATGAGGACATTGCCCCGCCGGGGATTTTGCGATTGTCGCCCCACCGGCCACTGAAAAAAATACACCGCTACCAGCACCTTTACGCCTGGGGGCTTTACAGTTTAATGACCATTTCGTGGATCATTTCGAAAGATTTCAGCAGAATGAAAAAGTACAAAGAGATGGGAGTGAAACTGAGCGGCAAAAGAAAATACAGCCGCATGATGGCTGAACTCATTGTTTCGAAAATAGCTTATTACGTTATATTTCTGGCAGTGCCGCTTTTAACTGTTCCTGTGGCATGGTACTGGGTGGTTGCCGGTTTTTTGCTGATGCATTTCACTGCCGGACTGGTTCTTGGCGCTATTTTTCAAACGGCACATGTGGTGCCCACATCGGAGTATCCGCTGCCGGATGAGAACTGCGAAATGGACTATAACTGGGCAGCTCACCAATTGTACACCACCTGCAATTTTGCCCCGAAAAACCGGGTGTTTGGCTGGCTGATTGGCGGTTTGAATCACCAGGTTGAACATCATTTGTTTCCAAACATCAGCCACATTCATTACAGCAATATTGCGGCTATTGTGAAAGAAAAGGCCCGGGAATACGGATTGCCCTACCATGTAAACCAGAGCTTTTTGGGTGCAGTAGGCCAGCATGTGCGAATGCTCAAATTGCTGGGAACTCCTTCTGCTTCCCGTTTGTAGTAACAATTGTTTTTCAAAGTGAGCCTGAAGCGAAACTCTGAAATTGAAATG
>DATFJO010000207.1:0-3183 GCA_035269145.1 Tangfeifania sp.
GAAGATATCAAAAAATCCCTGTGATGCCAATTCACCAATTACTCTGAAATGTTGGTAGCCAATATTGTACATGCCAAACAAAAGCGCTGGCACCAGTGCCAGCACCACAATCGACATCGTACGTTTCAGGTCGATGTAATCGTGAATGTGTGTACCGGTTTTGGAAGTTTCTTTCGGTACAAACAGAAACGTAAAGAAACCATCGTGCACCGATTGAAGCCAGTGATATTTTGCTCCCTTCTGTACATACGGCTCAGTTTTTTCAAAAAAGTTTTTTATAAATTTCATCTTGAATCAGACTAATTTGTTACTTCATTTATTATCCAAGCTCTTTAATCATGGTATTGATTCCTTCGCGCAATGTATCCTGCCACTTGATTTTTGAAGTACAGATATATTCGCACAATGCAAAATCTTCCTCAATAACTTCGTAAATTCCGAGCTGTTCCATTTTGTCGATATCGTTGGCCATAATTGCTTTCATCAGGAAAACCGGAAGAATATCCATAGGGACCACCTTGTAGTACTGGTCGGTAATTACAAAAGCCCGTTCGCCACCATGAAGGTTAGCGTTCATTTCGTATGCATCTTTCGGGAACAGTTTTGAAAGGAACGCATGGGTAGCGCTAAATTTGTCAAAACCGGGTTTAGCCCATCCGAATGCTTCGTATTCATCGCCTTCAGGAATCACGCTTACCAATGAAGGGTAGAAACCAAGATAGTTTTGTGGTTTAACTCTTTCGCCGGTTAAAACATTGCCGCTGATTATGCGCTGTTTATAATCCACCTTTTTCAGGCGACCATCAGTAACTGAAGCTACGGGAGCTCCCAGTACAGTTTCGTAATATTGCGGTTTTTCCACTTCTGAGCCCGCAAGCGCCAGTACACGAGAAAAATCAACTTTCCCGGTTTCAAACAAACGCCCGATAAACAGTACATCGTGCACATTCACCGTCCACACCACTTCGCCCCTGATTATGGGAGAAATATGATGAATCTGAACGCCAACATTTCCTGCCGGATGTGGCCCTGAAAACTGGCGGGTAGATACATTTTTTACTTTTGCAAAAGGTGAATTTTCATTCAAGCCGAGAAAAACTTCGCCTTCTGTTAATTTGGCAAGTGCATCGATTCCGGTTTGGAAAGTCGACATTTTTCCGTCAAGCACATAATTTACATCGGGCGCCAGTGGCGCTGTGTCGAATGTTGACACAAAAATAGCCCGCGGTTTTTTCTCAGGAGAAGCAATAATTCCATACGGACGTTGCTTTATGAATGGCCACAAACCACTTTTCAGCAGTTGATCCTTCACTTCATCACCCGACAAGCTGTTCGGATCGGCCTTCTTAAAATCGGCTTCACCGGCATTCTTGTCAACTTCTACAACCACTTCCAGTATTTTCCTCCGTTCGCCACGGTTAACCGATGAAACTTTACCACCCAGCGGTGCAGTAAACTTCACTTCAGGATGGTATTTGTCGTAAAACAAAGCATCGCCGGTTTTCACTTCATCACCCTGTTTAACACTCAGTTTTGGAGTTAAACCAGGAAAATCAGTCGGTTTTAAGGCAACCGTAGCAGGAACAGAAAGCGTTTCGAGCGCCTTTTCGGCACTTCCTTTCAGCTTAATATTCAGCCCTTTCCTTAACTTAATAACTTCTGACATTTTAATCAAGAATAGTATTTTTTATCAGGTTGGCAAAAGTAAATAATAAATTGGCTTTTCACAATCTAAACAGTGGAAAAATCAAAGGTTCAAAATATGCAAATAGGTCAATATGTTCGTTGATATTTATCACCTTAACAGAACTCTTTGTTGCTTCGTTTAAAAAAATTATTTTGATTCCCCAGATTAAATTTACTTTTATAACGTTGAAAGGAATGGTGGGGTTCAAAAAAAAAGAAACTGCTTTCGAACAGCGTTCAATTAATTTCGGAATGGAAAATGAATAAAGTATCTTTGCCACTCAAAGCAATGAGCCCGTAAAAAATACTGAAATGATAAAAAATAAAATTATCACACTTCTGCTTTTAGCTTTTGCCACAGCTCTCCAGGCACAAGAGGAAAATTTCTATTATGAAAATGCGGTTTTTAACGACGATATAAATACGGTGATGATGCACCGGGATGGCTTTAAGTTGTCGAATCCGATTTATGAAATTGGCGAGGAAACGCAACTTGTTTTTAAATTCGATGACCTTTCGGGCGAAGTAAAGGATTATTATTATACCCTGATTCATTGCGATGCCAACTGGAATGAAAGTTTTGTCCTGCAATCGGATTACTTAGAAGGATTTACCGAAAATCCGATAACCGATTACGCCCGCTCTTTCAATACAACATTCGATTATATTAATTACCGGGTAATGCTGCCCAACGAAAATGTCGACTTTAAAACTTCAGGGAATTATGCGCTAATTGTTTATGAAGACGGCAATCCGGAGCAGAAAATACTGAGTAAGCGTTTTTACGTGGTTGAACCGATGGTGGATGTTGAGGGAACCGTGCGGCGTGCAACACTCGATGCGTTTAAAGGCGGAAACCATGAAGTGGATTTTACAGTTTATCATGAAAATTTGGAAATCCAGAATCCGCGCGAAGAAGTAAAAGTGGTGGTTATGCAAAATAACCGGTGGGACAATGCCATCAAAGATTTGCAGCCACTTTTTATACGGCCGGGCCAACTGGTTTATGATTATAACCGCGAAAACGTATTTGCTGCCGGAAACGAATTCCGGTATTTCGACAACCGCACCAATAGGTTTAACGGCGAAAATGTTCTGTCAACTGAATTCCACCGGCCGTATTATCACAAAACACTCATGTTTGATGAACCACGGGCCGGAGAAATGTATTTCGCCTACGAAGAGATGAACGGGCAATATGTGGTGGAAAGCCAGGACCGCGAAGTTGAGGACTACGACCTGGAATGCGACTATACTTTTGTGCATTTTACGCTCGAACTGGAAACAATTTTGCTGGGGGGCACCGTGAATGTTTTTGGGGAACTGAACAACTGGAACGCCAACAAAAGCAACGAAATGATCTGGAATTTCGATACAAGCGCCTACGAACTTACCATGCTTTTAAAACAGGGTTACTACAATTATTATTACGTGTATGTTCCCGATGGCGCACAGGTAGCCGACCACACCAACATTGAAGGAAGCTACTGGGAAACC
>DATFJO010000208.1:0-5911 GCA_035269145.1 Tangfeifania sp.
GATAAACTATGGATTGCTACTGATAAAGGAACAAACCAGGGAGCTCCCGAGGATGCTGTATTGCATGGCTGGCTGAACCAGTTATTCAGAAACGACCATGTGGGCTTTGATGCCAATGAAGGCGAATTCTTCTTCAAAAAAGAGTTTAAAGCAAAAGTAAAAGTGGAAGGCGAAGGATTACCGCTCACCTGGACACTGCGCGCCCTGAACCGCAAAGGTTACCAGATTGTGATGCAGGCAGAATGTGATTACCGGGTCAGGACAAATGAAAATAACTGGGAACTTTATGCAAATAACATCAGTAAAACTTTCGGATCAATTTATCAGTTGCTAACTTTTCTGGAAAAACAATAATTTCATTTCTACGAAGGAGTTCCTTTCTGACTTTCACCTAATGTGTAAAACCGGGTTGTCGGGTAAGCCAGATCGATGTCGCTGTGTTTGCTGAACTGCGTGAGCACATCCTGCCAGATATCATTTTCGGAACCTCTCCTTTTACGTGGATTGCAGAGGTAACGAATGGTAAGTTTCACCCCAAAATCGATGACTTTCGTGTAGACAATCGGTGTAAGGTGCCTGTAATAAATCATGTAACTTTTGCTGGCTTCAAATATTTGGCGCTCGGCTTCGGTACTGATGTGTTCAGCATGGTTGTCGATAATTTCCTGAAGGATTTTTTTTGCTTTCTCCCAGTTGCTTTCAAAAGTAATGGTAACCGGAACCTCGTTCCAGATATATTCAAAACCGGTGCTGTAATTGGCTTGTGCTTTCAGAAAAACTTTGGCATTGGGCAAATGAATGATTCGTCCGGTACTTTGATCTGCATCCACCCAGTTGCCAATTTCGAGCAAAGTAAACTGAAACATCCGTATATCGACTACATCTCCTGAAAAATCAGCTATCTGAATGCGATCGCCCACCACAAAAGGCTTGCGGATAACAATAAAAAACCAACCGGCAATATTTGTCAGCGGGTCTTTAAGTGCAATCGCCAAACCGGCTGAAAATAATCCGAGAAATGCACCAAACTGGCGGAATGCCTGCACCCACACACTAATAATCAACACAATTCCGATAAGCGGAATAATAAACGAAAGTGAACGTCTCCACTGGTAACGTGTTTTTACGCTTTTTGTCTGGCGCCACACCAGTCGCAAAATTCCCAGTTGAGCCAGCCACAGAAAAATAATGATGACGAGTGAAACAAAAATTTTGGTTAATGTTTCAGGCGGTAATCCGGTTGTTTCAATTATAAAATTGCGAATAGATTCCATATAATTCTTATTCATTTCAGCGACAGCACAATAGAATGAAATTTACAAAATTATCTTAACAGTCTGCAATAAATCAACGTCTTTCAGGCAGAAATTAAATTTGCAGGTCTTTCGAAAGTATTTCCAAAGCTTCATCAACCGGAGTTGGTTTCAGGTTGAAAACGGTTTCAAACTTCGAACTGTCAAAATTGTAATCCCTGTCATACTGGTAGAGCATCTCTTTCATTTCGCGCATCAGCGGATTAAATACGCCCATCAATTTCACCAAAAACGGAGGAGCAACTACTGCTTTAGGTTTTACACTCAGCGCCCGGGCAGTTTTCTCAATCCATTCGTGCACTGAAAATGAGGATACGGTGGGCAAATGCCACACCTGCCCGTAGGCATTTTCGGTATTCCCGAGCAACGCCGTGGCTTTAGCAGCATCGGGTGTCCAGATAAAATTGTGTTTGTGTTTTACAGAACAGAACCAGTTGGCACTTTTCCCGGCTTTCAGGTTATTCAGAATGGCTTCATTAAAAATACTGTTTTTTATACCGGGGCCGTAAAAATCAGGTGCCCGTGCAATCAGTGCTTCAATTTCTCCCGATTGCGTCTCGTCTAACAGCATTTTGGCAATTTTTGCTCTTACTTTTCCTTTCCGGCTCGGAGGATTCACTTCGGTTTCTTCGGTCATGGGCGAAAGCTTCTCTTTGTCGTAAAGGTACATGTTGTCAAAAAACACCAGTTTTGTTTTGTGCTTTTTACAGGCCGAAATCACATTTTTCATAATAACCGGCCACTGCCGTTCCCAAACCAGTGCCCGGTATGGAAGTCCGGCGGTAAGATAGGCAACACTTGCTCCCTTTACTGCATCTTCCACATTATGTTTATTCGTTAAGTCGCCTGCAAAAAGTTCATCGTCTTCATTTACTTTTTGCGGGTTTCGGCTAAACAGCCGTACTTTTTCATCATACGATTTCAACTCTTTGGCGAGTTCATTCCCAATGGCCCCGCCTGCTCCTAAAATAACCTGCATATCAATTATTTAAAATTACAACCAATCTTTTCGTTTAAAATAAAACAACATAACAACGGCAACAATCAGCATTCCGCCAAGCATAATAAAATAACTGTATTTGTATTCCAGCTCGGGGATGTAGTTGAAATTGGTTCCGTACACTCCGGCAATAAATGTAAGCGGAATAAAAATGGAAGCAAAAATGGTCAGCACCTTCATCACGTCGTTGGTGCGGTTGGCCACATTGGAGTGGTAAATATTAAGGTAATCGTTTGCCATGTTGTGATAAATCTCCACTGCTTCGAGCGCTTGTGTCGTTAAATCATTTAAATCTTTCAGAAAGCTACGGGTTTTTTTCTGAATGAGTTTCGATTCGGTTTTGTTCAAAAAAAGCATCATCTCCTTCAGCGGAAAAATTGATTTGCGGATGTACCCGATGTTGGTTTTATGGCGGTAAATTTTTTCTACAATCGATTTTTGTGAATTGTTAAGCACATCGGTTTCCATTGCTTCCATGGAGGCTCCCAGGCTTTCAATGGTATGAATATACCCGTCAACCAGCGTATCGATGAGCGCATAGGCCAGATAATCGGCCCCCGCGTGCCGGATGCGGCCACGCCCGTTACGAATCCTTTCGCGGACAAACTCAAAATAGTGGGCTGGCTTTTCCTGAAAAGTAATCACTGCATTTTCACTTAAAACAATGGTTACCTGGTCGCCGGCAACCTGTGCAGTTTCTTCGCGATATTCAAGCATTTTCAGAAAAAAGGATAGGTTTTTATCACTTTCCACCACCTTTGGCCGCTGGTCGGTGTTCACGATATCCTCCAGTTCCAGTGGGGGTATATAAAACCGTTCTCCGGCTTTGGCTATCAGTTCTGTGTCCTGAAGCCCGTAAATATTTACCCATAAAACTGAAGCTTCAGGGAGATTTTCAGGAATTTCATCTATACTGTCCACGTGTTTTTCCTGTAATGTTTCCCGGTTATAAATCATTATATGTATTTCGGGTTTTTCCATTTTCTGGTTCCCGATAAAAATGAGCGAACCGGGTGTGGCGCCATGTGACTTTTTCCTGCTTTTAAGAAAACGTGCCATTATAATTTTTCTTTATTCTATCTCTTTCTGGTTTTTAGAATATACAAACAGAACTGTTCCCAGTTCATCGTATCCTTCAAAAAGTTTCTGCTGTTCTTTTTTTATCATCTCCTCGCGCAACCCAATTAAGGTAATTCCGGCATTTGCTGAATGTTCGTTTATTAATGACCGTGCCGATATATTTTGGCCCTGCACAATCATTCTGATATTTTTTTCGGAAATGGGCAGCCTTCCCGACAAAACAACTTCCCGCATATAAGCCTTTGTTTTTTCAATTTCACCGGGCCGGCAAATATTAAAAATCTGAATCTTCCCTTTTTTCCAGTCGGGGTGCCCCCAAATAATAAAACTCAACAATATCATCAGGTTGGCATTTTCGGTGTCAAACGAATTGATCCATACATGAATTCCATTTTTATATTTAATTTCCCGCGGGCTGCTTGCCAGCAGGGCAATATCAAAATCGCCCGAGTTGACCAGGGCAAAATTATCGATGATATCAGAAAGGTTTTTCGGATGCTCCTTGTCGTATTCAAAAATTACCATATTATTTTCCATGCCTGCAATGCCCGGAATTTGTATGGCCTGTGCAATGGCCGAGGTATTCGACGGCGAAATCAGGGTATCCACATAAACATGGTTTTCAATAAAATTAAATTGTTCCATTAGCCGTGTATGTTCCTGCCGGGCTTGCTGCGCAGTCGATTTTGAATAGTATCCTTCAATCTGGTGCAGGTAAGTTCCAAACCCGTACTTATAGGAAATCCAGTTAAGCAGTTTAAATGCCTTGTCGCGTTTAAACGAATCTTTGGAAATACAAATGGCGCTTGGCCGCCATTCCCTCTGTTCCTTTTTGGCTTGCTTTTTCTGAATCATCACCTGGAGGTTCCGGTTCAGTTGGAAAAGCGCGTTGGCAAAAATAGAGGCAAACCCCTTCCGGTTTTTATGATAATGATCTACATATAAATAAATCAAAATTATAAACACAAAGGCCAGCAATGCATACAAAGTGCTAATTTTGAACATTATCCAAACTGCCACCACAAAACCGGCAAGCGAAATGTACCACCTCGATTTAAACGAAGGCCGGTATGATGGCGACGAGCCAAAATGATTCAGAAAGGAAATAAGGCAGAGCGCTCCGTAAGTCACCATAAAAAACATGGAAATAATGGATGCCACTGCATTGACATCGCCCAACGCCACAAAAACAAACGCGATGATGGAAGTTATCAGGGAAGCGTTGACCGGCTCGTTATCTTTTGCTGTACCTTTTGAAAGCCAGCCATTGATTTTTTTTGAAGGAAAAGCCTGGTCGAGGGCCAGCGCCTGCAAAGTGCGCGGAGCCACCATAACCGAGCCGAGTGCCGAAGAGATGGTGGAAGCAGCCAGTCCCAGAGGAATAACAATCACACCGGCAACGGCAATGCGTGCCATGACAAGCTGCTCTTCAAGCAAGTCTTCAACCGGCGCTGATTGGGCCAGTTTGAATATTACAAAAAAGTAAATAATCATTCCTGAAACAGTGGCAAGTGTTGTTCCCAGAGGAATAGCTAACGAAGGTTTTTTCAGGTCGCCCGAAAGCCCTACCCCTGCCGTCATCCCGGTAAAAGCCGGAAATATGATGGCGAATACTACGAAGAAATCCTGCGGATTACGGAGTTCTGCCTTCGAAAGATCAAAGGTTGTGGCATCGGCATGGCCGGTATTTCCGAGGAAAAACATTACCAGCGAAACCAGTAAAATGCCCACAACTACATAAAGGGCTTTTACCCCCAGGTTGGCTCCTTTTTTTATAATCAACAATGCAAGCCCCAGCATGGCCGGCAAACTAATGGCCTGCCTTGGCAGTGTGAATCCGTAATTTTCAGCAATGTAATTAAACAGGAATTCAAACGCCTCGGTAAACGCAATTACATAAAATGCCACACTGATGGCCTGCGACAAATAGAGTGCAATTCCAATGGTGGCGCCAATGTTCAGCCCAAACGACCGGGAAATAATAAAATATTCCCCTCCGCCTTCCACCCGTTTGTTGGTGGCTATTTCGGAAATAGCGAGGGCCGTTGGGATGGTTACCATGTGCCCGAGCAGCACAATTAATACAACTCCCCAAAAACCGAGCGTGCCTACTGCAAACCCAAAACGCAAAAATAAAATGGCCCCAAGAATGGTGGATATGGCAGTAAAAAAAACCGGGGCAGTCCCGAATTTCTTAGTCGTAGTGTCCATGATGATTTTTAAAAATTTTCTCGTATTCTTTCAGGAAAGATAAAGAATCGTTCGGAAATTTTTTCAGATTGACCAGAATTTTTTTTACAATTGTGTCCCATTCCATGAAACAAATTTCCCAATTCGCTGCCAATGACAGGCTTTTGAGAATAAGAGCCGGCAGCGATAGTTATTCTCCAATGCAACATTTCATCTTTTCGTCTCTATATTCCCGTTGGCTTCACAGGCTGTAAAACCGACGGCAATATTCAATCAAAGCCCTGATTTCTATTTCCGTAAGTTTCAGCTACCTCAATAAACCGCCCAA
>DATFJO010000209.1:0-14284 GCA_035269145.1 Tangfeifania sp.
AATTCAATTTAACAATTTATCAGTTTCACAATTTGACAATTCACATTACATGGATAAAATAAAAATACTATTTGTTTGTTTGGGAAATATTTGCCGCTCGCCAAGCGCCGAAGCGGTTTTTACCGGTCTGGTAAAAAAAGAGGGACTGTCGGATAAATTCGAGATTGACTCAGCCGGAACCAGTGCCTGGCATGCCGGCGAACCTGCCGACAAACGGATGCAAAGTCATGCCATAAAACGCGATTACAACCTCACGAGCATTTCACGCAAATTTATTCCGGATGAAGATTTTGATCAATTCGACATGATTATCGGGATGGATGATGAGAATTATGGAACGCTGAAAAGCATGGCGCGAAACAGTAACGACCTTCAGAAAATTCATAAAATGACTGATTTCAGAAAAGAATGGAATTACACCGAGGTTCCCGATCCGTATTATGGAGGTGAAGAAGGTTTTGAACTGGTTCTGGATTTACTGGAAGATTCATGCGAGGGACTCCTCGATGAACTGAAAACAAAAAATAATTTAATGGAATAATTCTACTGTAATGGCAACAATACCGGGTTCTTTCTCCAGTGAATCAGAAAGATCCTTCACATTCAGTTCTTTGGTAACAGCCACAACATAAATAACTTTTTCACTGGCGTCGCTCACATTTCTTTCAAAACCGGTTGACTCAATACGGACATCAAATTCCCTGAATATTTCTTCAAGATGCGAGGGGTTGCTGTTTTTCTTTTTTACCTCGATTACAATTTTTCGAAGGGTCCGCTGCCTGAATGCATATTGTTCGAAAAGGTTCATCACCGTAAGCGCAAACAGTACGACACCCGCGCTGATTAAACCAATGGCATACATTCCGGCACCAACTGCCAGTCCGATGGCAGCCATCGCCCAAATAGAAGCAGCAGTGGTCAGCCCTTTTACATCAGTTCCGAATTTTAATATGGCGCCTGCTCCCAAAAATCCAATTCCTGAAACCACCTGTGCTGCAATCCTCCCCGGATCGCCAACAAAATCAGTAAAGGTTTGCGGAATGAAAATGGAAATCAACATTACCACCGTAGCCCCGATGCTGATTAAAATGTGTGTACGCAGTCCGGCCGGCTGATGATTTGCTTCGCGCTCGAAGCCAATGAGCATTCCCACCAGGAAGCTGAGTAACAACCTGACTGTTGCAGTTTGCCAGGTAATTTCATTTGAATCAATTATCTCTTTCAGAAATTCCATATTTCCTGTAAATTATCTTTCTAACCTGCTTAATTCAACAGACTAATTTACAAAAAATACAAATAAACCGGCGAATTCGTTCACTGCCGGTAAATTTCCGTCGAATCAAATCCCGAAAAAATTTGGATTTTTAATTATCAAAATGATAAAGAAAAGTTACCAGTGCATCGTAGGCGGGTTTTTTCTCCCCTTCAATTTCAACTATAATTTTCACCTGAATTTTGGCAATACCCCGCAAATTGCGAATGTCGTTCAGCGACACCCGCGCCCTGATTTTATCGTTAACCATCACCGGTTGCTGGAAGCGTAATTTCTCAATTCCGTAGTTGACAATCATTTTTACATTGCGGACATCCACAATCTGGTACCACATATTTGTTAACAATGAAACGGTGAGGTAGCCGTGTGCAATGGTACTTTTAAAGGGCGATTCTTTCTTTGCCCGCTCCGGATCGGTATGAATCCACTGATAATCAAGCGTAGCTTCTGCAAACTTGTTAATCTGGTCCTGGGTTATTTCCTGAAATTCCGAAACGCCTATTTCTTTTCCCAGGTAAGATTCAAACTCTTCGTAGTTATTTATAATTGTTTTTTCCATTGTTTTTTGATTTTGCCATGCAAATTAAAGGTTTATTGTGCTTCAATCAGCAATCATTTATCAATAAATAAAGAAATTTAAACTCGTTTTGTTGAATTGCATTGAATTTTAAGCCCGGCTGTTCCATTTTTAAACGGTCGAACATTTTCAGGAATATTTTCGTTCCTTTGCAACACTTTTTCTTTACAATGAGAAATCTAATCAAAAGCACTACTTTTCTTGCAATTCTGGCATGCTGGCTTTGGTCTACTGCATTTGCCGGTGTAAAAATCGGGCTGGAGTACCACACACCTTTTCAATTTGCCGGAATTCGCTTTTTCATATCAGGTGTCCTAATTTTTTTACTGATTGGGAAACCGCTTTACTTTTTCAGGCAGGTAAAAGCAAACCTGAAAATATTGCTGCTAATTTCTTTTATCCAGGTGTTTATGCAATATGCACTTTTTTACAGTGGGCTCAACCTGATACCCGGTTCGCTGGGCGCCATGATTATTGGATCATCTCCGCTTTTTGTAGCCATTGTCGCCCATTACTCTTTTCATAACGATAAAATGACGCCTCTGAAAACACTCAGCATTTTAATAGGCGTTGCAGGCATTGCCATTATTACACTCGGCCGCACAAAAGTGGAGATAAAAGGTGAATTTGAATTGTTGGGAATTGCCCTTCTTTTAATCAACAACCTTGTAGCCGGTTATGCCAATGTTCTGGTTTCCAAAACTCCCCGGCGAATTTCTCCGCTGGTAATGAGTTCCATGTCGCTGTCGGTAGGCGGATTACTGCTTTTTCTGGTTTCAATTCCGGTTGAGGGATTTGAGCATGGTCCTTTCCCTGTAAAATATTTTGTCGCACTTGGCTGGCTCAGTTTTTTGTCGGCAGCCGCCATTTCAATCTGGTACACACTGCTAAAAAGACCGGGTGTAAAAGTGTCGTTGCTGAATGTGTGGAAATTTCTGATTCCGGTTTCAGGCGCCATTTTAAGTTGGATTATCCTCGAAGACGAACAGCCGGATTACATGTCAATAATCGGGATGATTGTTATTGCATTTTCATTGCTGGCATTAAATTATGCCAACCGGCGGGCCATGAAAAAACCGGCCCCTAACAAGGAAGCCGGTTAATTCTGTTTTTTTCAATGTTTCTATTCTTCGAGAACGAGTAATTCAATTTTCCGGAAATCAGTAGGGTGGCTTTCAGCCTGCAGTGAAATTGTTCCGCCAGTGATAATTTTGTCACCATATTCCATCAACATCTTATCG
Organism: Tangfeifania sp.; assembly: GCA_035269145.1. Classification (GTDB taxonomy): domain Bacteria; phylum Bacteroidota; class Bacteroidia; order Bacteroidales; family Prolixibacteraceae; genus Tangfeifania. The sequence goes on from DATFJO010000209.1 coordinate 3,092, forward strand.
TAAAACTGATCGCGCGGGTCGAGCTGAGGTTTTTCGTATTGCATAACTTCTTTCCCTTCCACGAAATGCCGGATAATTTCACCGCCATGAACTTCCACTTCCACAGTCACCCACTGGTCGCCATGGTAAGTATCCGAATTGGACGTCATGCAGTGTTGCTCAATTAGTTCGCCATCCATTACCACATTTGTACCCGGAGTACACAGGTTCATTGTTGTACGCTCATCGGTGCCATTTCCACCGAGCAACTGAACTTCGATGGAAGTAGGAAAATCCTGATCAATTTCCATCGATTCTGCCGATTGGCCGTGCAGCATCAACCCGTTATTTCTGAAAGCCCAGCCCGGTCCTCCGGTTACCTGGTCATCCACAAAGCGGTACTCCACCCTCAAACGGTAGTGCGAAAATTCATCTTTGTAAAAAATGTGGCCAAACTCACTGTCCCATTCACCCCACTCATCGTAACGCACCCTTAAAAGGCCGTCTTCAACCCTGAAAGTGTTGTTGTAATTTTCTCCCAGCTCAAAACCGGTAAATTTTATCTGCCAGTCATTTAAGTCTTTTCCATTGAATAACTGAATCCAGTTTTCTTCGGTTGCCGCAGTGGCAGATTTTTCATCGCTTTGCTGTGATTTCGGTTTCGAATTACAGGCTGATACAAAAACTGCTGCCACTAACAAAAGGATTTTAGAAAAATTAAGAAGTATACGCATTTTGATTTTAATTTAATTTGAAATTCAGATTAGTCTACTTTTGAAAGTAAAAATAAGAGAAAATATTAAAACAGGTTAAACAAATACAAACAACTTCATTAAATTAATAATTCAAAAAAGACGTCGAATTATTAATTTTTTTTAAAAAGTAAATTTTTAAAATTAATATTTTCAATAACTTTGTTTTTTTGAACAGGTAACTCAATGGCTTAAAAAAACATTTAATGATGATGAAAATTTAAATTTTGGAGATTTGAATATGAAAAAGCATATCGCAAAAATGCTGCTGTTTGGGGTTTTGGTTTTCCCCATGGTGGCAAATTCACAAACAGAGTGGCCAACATTTGAACATCTTTTTATTCCTGAGCGTCAGTACGTAATCCACCGAACCGATAAAAAAATTACGGTTGACGGACTTGCCCGGGAACAAGCCTGGCAGGCTGCCGAATGGACAGAAACTTTTGTCGACATCGAAGGCTCAGCCAAACCGCTGCCCACTTACCAAACAAGAATGAAAATGCTCTGGGACGAAAAAAACATTTACTTCTTTGTGGAAATGGAAGAACCACATGTTTGGGGTTATTATGAGGAACACGACAAAATTGTGTACCACGAAAACGATTTTGAAATTTTTATCGATCCGGATGGCGATACACACAATTATTTTGAATATGAATTCAATGCACAAAATACCCTGTTCGATCTGTTTATGACAAAACCCTACCGAAACGGTGGAATTCCTTTAATTTCGTGGAACTCCACCGGAATTCAGTCGGCTGTTTCAATCGACGGGACGCTAAACAATCCAAATGATAAAGACAAAAAATGGACGCTCGAAGTGGCCATCCCATTTAAAGATTTGCGGATAACCATCCATACCAGGATTCCGAAAGACGGCGATACCTGGCGATTAAGTTTTTCGAGGGTGCAATGGCAAACTGAAATCGTTGATGGCAAGTATCAACGTAAAAAAAATGAAGAAACAGGCCGCCTGATTCGGGAAGACAACTGGGTTTGGAGCCCCATCGGAATTGTGAACATGCACTACCCGGAAAGATGGGGACTTCTGCAGTTTTCAACGCAGAAGCCCGGTTCTTCCCTAAAAATTACTGGACCGGAGGATAAAAAGCTGCGTGATCATCTTTGGCGTATTTATTATAAACAGCATTATTATCGCCATAAAAACAGGAAATTTACAGATTCGCTGGCAGAACTATCAGAAGCCGGAACCATTGAAACCGGTAATAACCAAACACTGAAAATAGAACTCCAGGCAACCAATTACCAATTCATCCTAATTGCCGAAACCAATGACGGAATGAGGCTGACATTAAACAACAACGGAAAAATAAATATTCACAAAAACCGATAAAACATGAAAAAAAGAGATTTCATAAAAACATCGTTACTTGCCGGAGCAGGACTGCTAACAGCAAATTCAGCTTCAACAAAAGAGTGGAAGGAAACCAACAAAAAAAATGATCTGAAACACTGGATTTGGGAAGGTCCAAATAAAAATGAAACCGAGTCTGATTTGAAGAAAAAATACGAACGGTATTACCAGGCAGGCATACGTGGCATTTTTTTCAGCGCCACCAGCGAGAAACATTTCAAAGCTGCAAAAGAAGCCGGAATGGAAACCCATCGTTGGATGTGGACACTAAACCGGGGAGAAAAATCATTGCTCGAAAGCCACCCCGAATGGTATGCCATCAGCCGCACCGGTGAATCCTGCGCCACCAATCCGCCATATGTGGGTTACTACCGTTGGTTGTGCCCCTCGCGGCCCGAAGTAGCCGATTACCTTGTAAAACAGGTTTCAGAAATTCTCGACAACGATTACGTAGACGGCATTCACCTCGATTACGTGCGTTACTCCGATGTTATTCTTCCTGTTAACCTGTGGGATAAATACGGAATAGAACAAACCAAAGAATTACCGGAATACGATTTTTGTTACTGCGACGTGTGCCGTGGCAATTTCAAAAAAGCACACGGAAAAGATCCGCTGGAACTTGAATTTCCCAGCCAAAGTATTTCGTGGAGGCATTACCGTTACGACCAGGTTACAAGAGTTGTAAACCGGCTCGCCGATTTAGCCCATAAAAAGTACAATAAACCCATTACTGCGGCTGTATTCCCTACGCCCGAAGTGGCCCGCCGGATTGTTCGGCAGGACTGGACACGCTGGAACTTAGATGCCGTTTGCCCAATGATTTACCATGGTTTTTACAAAGAAAATGTGAGCTGGATTGGCGATGCAGTAGATGAAGGAATTCATTTTTTGTGTGGTAAATTTCCGCTTTATGCCGGCGTTTTTCTTCCGGATTTTAAATCGGATGAAGAACTGGAAGAAGGTGTGAAAATTGCTGTAAAAAACGGAGCTTCAGGTGTTTCATTTTTTGGAGGGCTCGATGAAAACAAATTAAAAGCAATTGAGAGGGCGAACAAAACACTGGGAATTTAAAAGTTTTTGAAAGCTTTTATTTCAGCGATTTCATGTATTTTTTTATCCAGCTTTCGCCTTTCAGAAGATTATTATCATCCAGAAAAATTTCGGTTCGCTGAAGTGTTTTCTTAAAAAAACGGGGCTTTCGGTTGTAATTAAAAAAACCGTGGCCCTGTTTTTTATATCCTTTCAAAATACATTCGTTTTCTTCCTGCTTCATTACATCCTGAAAACGTTTTACATTCTCATAAGGAACTACCTCATCGGCTTTTCCATGCATAATGAGTGTGGCCGGAACATTTTGGGTGATATGATGCACGGGAGAAACCTCAAACTCACGTCCCTCGAGTTTTTCCTGCCCGTACCCGTTTTTGCCGGTATCGACAACAGGATTGAAAAGCACCAGTGCAAATGGTTTGGGCGAAATATTTTTGTTGTCGGTTTCCTCCTGAACATCATCGATAAGAGCAGTACAGGCCGCCAAATGTCCGCCGGCCGACCCCCCGGATGCAACAATCCGCGAAGTATCGATTCCCATTTCTGTTCCGTGAATTTTCAGGTAACGCATGGCAGAAATGGCATCTTTTACACTTTCGAATGGTGAGGTTCCGTGCTTGCTTTTTGTGCGGTAATCCGGACAAACGGCTACCATTCCGCGCGAGGCCAGGTATTGGGCCTGCAAATCAAAATGACCGGGATTCCCGCCAACCCATCCGCCACCAAAATAAAAAACAATGGCAGGAACTTTAACATTAAACTCAAACTTTGGCTGGTAAATAACCATTTCAAGTTGAACGCCGTCGATTTCTTTATAAACCAGGGTGTTTTTTTCAACCTGAAATTTTTGTGCTGCAGAAAAATTAAAAATGCCTGAAATGGCTATCAGTACAAACACTATTCGTCGTATCATTTAAAATTGAAATAAAAAATTAAACGTTTCATGCGCCAATATTTTTCAGCAACATTTACTTTTTGTTTTTTTGAAACTGCAAACAAAAAGAAATTTATTGGATTTTTAAAATTCTTGTAATTATACATATAAAACAGCATTTTAAAAAGGAGTTCTGTATATTTACGTCCGCAAAAAAAAGAAGGGAATAACATTGATTTCATTTGGTACAAATTATTGGTTCGCATTGCTGATTGCCGCAATAATTGCTGCGGCAGGCATTGTTTTATTGCTCTATTTCAAAAATAAAGACAACAGGGAACTTACAAAAAACCAGGTCCGTATTTTAATGGGCCTTCGTTTTCTCTCCTTTTTCCTGATTGCATTTCTTCTGCTCACGCCATTTCTGAAAAACCTGAAAAGAATTGTTCAAAACCCGGTTGTTATTGCTGCCTGGGACAATTCAGGTTCGGTAGTGGCTGCCGGAGATTCAGCCAGCGTTGCAGCAACTGTTGAAGAAATAAGGGAAGCAGTCAACAGCGAGCTGGGCAATGAATACACACTCATAAATTATACTTTCGGACAGGAAACCGGCACTGAGGGAGCTTTAAACTTTCAGGATAAAAAATCGGATTACAGTGCACTTATTTCAACCATCAGCAGCAACCATTTTAACGACAATATCGGGGCGATAATCATTGCCGGCGACGGCATTTACAACCAGGGAAGAAACCCGGTGAACATGACCGAGCAACTTACATCCCCGGTTTATACCATCGGATTGGGCGACACCACGGTAATTGCCGATGCACGCATTCAGGATGTGCGTGTAAACCGCACTTCCTTTTCGGGGAATAAATTCCCGGTGGAGGTAGATGTGCGTTTTTCAAAACTTACCGGACGGCCGCTTAATTTGTCGGTTTATCAGGACGACACAAAACTGGCAGAGACAATTGTAACACCAGCCAACAACGACTTTTTTTATTCGCACCAGTTTATCCTCGATGCGGGCGAACCGGGGTTGAAACATTTTACAGCCCGAATTGAAGTTGCCGAAAATGAAAGAAATACCAGCAACAACCGAAGTGAGTTTGTGGTGAATGTGCTGGAAAACAAACAGAAAATACTGATACTTTCAGACGGCCCTCACCCCGATAACGGTGCGGTAAAAAATACGCTGGAAGAACAAAAATCGTATGAAGCCTCTGTTTTTTACGAAGAACCTTATCCGTCAAACCTTACCGATTTCAACCTGGTTATTTTAAATCAGCTTCCAACATCAGGAAAATCGATGGCCAGCCTGATTGAAGAATCCCAAAACCGTCGTGTTCCGCTGCTGTTTATTGTGGGAAACCAAACATTTATTCCACAGCTAAATGCTTTGTCGGCTGGTGTTGAAATTGAACCGCTGGCAGGTTCAGCCGAAGAAACGCAGGCAATTATAAATCCGGCGTACGGCACATTCACCTTAAGTGAAAATTTCCGGGAAATAATACCAAAATTTCCACCACTGCTGTCGCCTTTTGCCAATTATAACCTCGAACCGCAATTTACAACGCTGCTTTATCAAAAAATCAACAACATTGAAACTTCGAAACCATTGATTGCCACCGGCGTTTTTAATGGCCGGAAAACCGGGTTCATTTTTGGTGAAGGCATCTGGAAATGGCGGCTTAACAACTACTATATAAATCAGAACCACGATCAGTTTAATGAACTTATAAATCAGTTGGTGCAGTACCTGGCGCTACGCGAAAACGAAGACAATTTCATGATTGATTTCCAGCCGGTTTATGCCGAAATTGATGACGTAATCCTGAAAGCCGAAGTTTACAACGATGCCTTCGAACGCATTACTTCAGAAGAAGTCAATATTGAAATTGTAAACGAACAGGGAAACGAGTTCCGGTTTACTTTCGATGTTCAGGGAGATGCATATACACTGAATGCCGGAAAACTACCGGTGGGGAATTACAGTTTTACTTCGGAGGTTTCCATCGGGAATGAAACTTTTACCGAAACCGGAAACTTTACAGTAACTGCTGTTAACCTCGAAAATATTGTTACCCGGGCCAACCACCGGATGCTTTACCAATTGGCCAGCCGCAGCGGAGGAAATTTTTACCTGCCGGAGCAAACTTCACAATTAATTGAAGAAATTAACAACAGCAATCAATTAAAACCACAATCCTATTTCCAGGAAATGATAAATGAACTGCTAAACCTGCGGTGGCTGTTTTTTGTTTTCCTGTTATTGTTAAGTCTGGAATGGTTTTTGAGAAAATACTGGGGCATATATTAAACGGAGGTAAAGGGAGATGATAAACATATTCAGGAAAGCAGGAAACTATATAGCAGTTGTTTTGTTTGCATTGCTTGCTTTTTCATGTGGTTCAACCAAATCATTATTGATAGAAATACCTATCCCGGCTGAAAAAAGCCTGTCAACAGATATTCAAAGTCTTACAATTGTTACCCAGGCAGTGGATGAAAAATTCACTGATTTGGAAGCAGACTCGCTTCAAACTATTTTTTATGAACAACGATTTAATTACGATACCGTAATTTACGACCGACAAATGGCCGACACCACGCTGAAAGTGGTTGGCGAATTGTTATTTGAGTCAGGAAGATATGACTATGTAATCCCTGAAAACCGGTTCCTGAAACCGTTTAACAAATCATTTTCGGGTTTAACCATGCCGTGGGACACGGTAAAAAACCTTGCCGAAACGTATGAAACCGATGCTGTTTTATCGCTCGACCACCTGAGAACAAGGGTGATTACCGATTATGGCAACGAAACATATTTCGATGCGTTTAACGATGGATTTTACTCCGCAGCACAGGCGAAGATGCAGGTGATTTACGAAGCACTTTTTCGCGTGTACGATCCGGTGGAAGAAAAAATTGCGATGCGTGAAACAATGCGCGACACCCTTATCTGGGAAGATGCAGATGCGTCGGCCCGGAATCTTTTCAGCAGATTTACTCCTGTAAAACAAGCGCTAACCGAAGCAGGAATTGCCATAGCACTCGAGCTGTCGGAAAAAGTTGCAGTTATATGGCGAACCGAACAGCGGGTTTATTTTAACAACGGCAATGATAATCTTAAGCAGGCCAGCCAATTGGTAAACAACGGAAACTGGCAGGCTGCCATCGCCCTTTGGAAAGAAACCGCTGAGAGCAGCAACTCAAAATCGCTGAAAAGCAAAGCATTGTTTAACATTGCCGTCGGGTACGAAATGCTCGGCAATGTGGACGAAGCCATTTCATGGGCATTGAAATCATACGATACAATGTACCGGCAGGCGACTTATGACTACCTGCAGACTTTGGAACGAAGAAAAAAAGAATTGAAAAACCAATAAATATGAATCGCCTGTTGCTGCCATTTATTCTTTTACTGGCCGGTTTGTCCGCCTGCACAGTTTATAACGAATACCCCATCGAGGTATATAAACCCGGCGAAGTGGCGGTGCCCCCGTCGGCTGAAAATGTGGCACTTTTTTACAGGAATTTCAAATATCCTGCCGATACCATGCAGCACTATTTCAAAACCGACTACCGGCTGGTAAAAGCGAAAAACGATCCTGCAGACCTCGATAGCACTTTGGTTTTTACCTGCCTGAATGAACTGGCACAAGAATTTAAAACCAGCAACACTTTTAGCGAAGTCCGAATTTTTCCATACAACTCATTCGACCGGCACACGGCTGAGAATTTACCCGAATTACCTGCCGGACTGATTCAGAAACTCGCCGCTTCATCCGGTTCCGATGTGCTGATAGCCCTCGAAACCTATTCCAGCTTCTTTTCCTCTTTTCCGGGTGATGCTGAAAATCCGAAAACAAATGAAGTGATTACCGTTTCGGTATGGGGAATTTACGATGCCGCACATGAAAAACTGATGGAACGAAAAACATTTATCGACACCCTGTTCTGGAACGGCTACAATAACCAGGGGAATTACCAAAAAGGTTACCAGCCGCCGCCGCGACTAAAAGCGCTGGAAATTGCAGCGGCAATGGCCGGTGAAAATTATGCCAAACGTTTCCGTGCTTCGTGGGAAACGGTAAACCGCATGTACTCGGTTCCGCCCCTCCCCGATTTTTCAGATGCTGCTTATTACTTTGAAGAAGGAAAATGGGACAAGGCAATTTCTCTTTGGCAAAAATACGCCGACGACAGCAATGGAAAACTTGCTATTAATGCCCGCTACAACCTGGCGCTGGCCTATGAACTGAAAGATGAGATTTCAATGGCCGACAAATGGCTGGATGCAGCCTACGATCTGGCCACACGCTACCGAAGCAAGGAAGATTTGAGGATGATTACTTCCTATCAGAAAGCACTGGATACCCGGAAAAAGCAGATTAACCGGCTCAATCAGTATCAAAATGAAAATCAGCGTTAGAATACTTTTTGCCGGACTGTTTGTTTTGGTTTTGTTAAACGGTTGCAACACCTTCAATAATATCCAGACAATTGACCTCGAAGTTTTTGTGCCGTCCACAATCATTCTGTCTCCCAATTATCAAAATGTTGCGGTAAGATATAACAACAGCAATTTTGATTTTGAAAAATGGTATGCTGAATCTCCAAACGCACAAGTATCTAAAAAAGGCATTTTAAATACCGATAGTATTGCTTTTGTAAGCTACTACAACAGTTTTCTCGAAACAATAAAAACCCAGCAGTTTTTTGACTCAGTAAATGTAATTCAATCCGGAAATTATTCCGGATACAGTTTTTCCGACAGCCTCTTCAACATCGATTCTGTGAAAAGTGAATCATCTCCATTCAGGAGTTTGGCTTATGTTTTAACCCACATTAATAATGACAAAACAAATCACACCCCTGTAAAATATATCAATCCTGAACTGGGATTGTATACGAAAAATGATTTGGAAAAAATTGCCGATTCAACCAACTCCGATATTCTTCTTTCACTCGATTTGCTATCCGCCATTTACGGAATTGATTTCGACCCGGATGCGGAAACAGGTTTTTCAGTGGTTTATAATATGGCATTCTGGAACTTTTATGATCTGAAAGAAATGAAAATAATTTTCCAGTATGACCAGATTGATACTATTGCATGGCAGTCCTCTGGCGTGAATTACATTGAATCAACAAGTTACTTGCCTAAAAAAGACAGTGCTATTTTTGAAGCAGCCGCACTTTCAGGATCAAGTTTTGCTGAAAATCTTACTCCTCACTGGGCACCCGTTCAGCGCATGTATTACACATCGGGGCACATTGAACTAAAAAAAACGAAAAAACTAATTTCGGAAAGGAAATGGTTAGAAGCGGCAGCAATCTGGAAAGCCAACATCGGCAACGAGAATAAAAAAATTGCGGCCAAAAGCATGTTTAACCTGGCACTGGCCTGCGAAATGGAAGCCGAGCTGGATGCGGCTATTGAATGGGCTGTAAAATCGTATCATGTGTTTGGTGAGAAACACAAATTACACGCCTGGAATTGCAAAGAATACATCCGGATTTTATCGACCCGTAAACGGGATTTGAAAATCATCGAACAACAAATCAAAATTTAAAATCATGCCAAACAAAAAGCAGCTACCCGTTTTTGCGGATAACTGCCTCTTAATATATTATATTGATAAATAATGTCCCTCTTATTTCAGCTTCAGCATCACAATCGATTTAGCCGGTAGGTTTACATCCAGCATATTTCCATTCACTTTTACATTGCTAAATGATTTAGATGAAACTTCTTCCTCTTCGCCAAAATCGTTGTACGAATTTACTTTTTCAGCAGTGATAATTTCGCCACTTTCAAAGCTTACATTTTTCAGGCCGCGCAATTCGCAGCTCAGGTTTTGAGCTTCATTCGGGTCGATGTTGCTGATTGTAATGTGGATGGTTCCATCGTCAGCTTTAGACGCAGATGTTGAAATAGCAGGGATACTTTCGTTGTCGTGTGAATACAGTTCCGTTTCCACAGCTACCGGAAGCAAAGTGGCATCGTGGTGCACTTTATACATTTTGAAAACATAAAATGAAGGTGTTTTCACTATCTCATCATCCTTGGTCAAAATCATAGCCTGCAATACATTCACAGTTTGTGCAATGTTGGCCATTTTTACACGGCGGCAGTAGTTATTGAACAAGTCGAGATTAACGGCAGCTACCATCGCATCGCGCAGTGTGTTTTGCTGGTAAAGAAAGCCCGGATTTGTTCCCGGCTCCACGTCGTGCCAGTTGCCCCATTCATCCACAATCAAACCTACCCGGTTTCGCGGGTCGTACCGGTCCATAATATTGATGTGGTTCCGCAGCAACTCATCCATGTACAGCGTTTTGCTCATGGTTAAAAAATAATCGCTTTCGTCGAAATCGGTAGCCGAACCTTTGTTCCGCCAGTTATGCGTTACGGTGTAGTAGTGCAGCGAAATTCCCTGAAAACTTCTGCCCGGTGCCCCATCGCGCATCAGGGTTTCCATCCAGTGGTAATCGGCGCCGTTGGGCCCGCAGGCAACCCTGTAAAGTTGGTTGTCTCCATAATTTTTGGTATAGGTTGAATAACGACGCATTTCGTTGGCGTAATACTCTGCAGTCATGTTACCACCGCAGCCCCAGTTTTCATTGCCTACTCCCCAGTATTTTACGCCCCAGGGTTCTTCCCGACCGTTGGATTTGCGCAGGTCGGTCATCGGGCTGATGTTGTCGGAATTGAGGTACTCCACCCACTGCGACATTTCCTGTACGGTGCCGCTACCCAGGTTTCCGCAGATAACCGGTTCGGTTTCCAATTGGTTGCAGAGTTCCAGGAATTCGTGGGTGCCAAAATGGTTGTTCTCCGTCACGCCGCCCCAGTGCGTGTTAATCATTGTTGGGCGTTCATCGCGCGGACCAATGCCGTCCATCCAGTGGTATTCGTCGGCAAAACAACCGCCGGGCCAGCGCAGGTTGGGAATTCCCATTTCACGCAGGGCGTCCACCACATCGTTGCGGATGCCGTTGGTGTTGGGAATGTCAGAATCTTCGCCAACCCAATACCCGCCGTAAATACAGCGGCCCAGGTGTTCCGAAAAATGGCCGTAAATGTGTTGGCTGATTTTTTCTTTACCGAGATCGGTATTCACTACAATTTTGTTTTGTGCTGTTGAAAACAG
>DATFJO010000210.1:0-2041 GCA_035269145.1 Tangfeifania sp.
AGCGAAAAGCTTTTATTTTTAGGGTCGAAATCAATTTTAAATTATTTCTTATGCAGAAGTTCCTGTTATTCTTTTTATTGCTGGCTATGTTCAGTTGTTCGGTAAAGGAGAGTGAAGTTGAAAAACAAAATTTTGTTCCGCAAGCACCTGATTTGTCGGAGGGAATAATGACTCCTGAATTGCTCTGGTCGTTTGGCCGGTTGGGAGGTGTGGAGGTCTCACCTGACGGCAAAGCCATTTTATATACAGTGACTTATTACGATATTGAAGAAAACAGATCGTACCGCGATGTTTATACAATTCCGGTTTCAGGTGGCAAGCCTGAAAATCTAACCAATTCAACCAGTAATGAATCCAATGCAATATGGCGACCCGATGGTGAGAGAATTGGTTTTCTCTCTTCCGCTTCGGGTACAAGCCAGCTTTGGGAAATGGATGCCGACGGTTCAGACCTTCACCAGGTTTCGGAAATTGACGGGGGTATTTCAGGTTTTAAGTATTCACCGGATGGTTCGAAGGTTTTCTACACAAAAAGTGTAAAACTCGATGAAAGTGTTCATGAAAAATATCCTGATTTGCCCAAAACCAATGCCCGGATTGAAACCGACCTGATGTACCGCCACTGGGATGAATGGCACAATTATGCCTATAACCATATTTTTGTAACAGATTACAATGAAGATCAGGTTAACGAGGGAACAGACATAATGAAAGGCGAGCGTTACGATTCACCGATGAAGCCGTTTGGCGGAATTGAACAGATTAGCTGGACTCCTGACGGAAAAACAATAGCCTATACATGTAAAAAGAAAACCGGCAAAGAATATTCGCTTTCCACCAATTCCGACATTTATTTTTATGATGTGGAAACCGGCGAAACCACCAATTTTACCGAAGGCATGATGGGGTATGACAAGAACCCCGTTTTTTCGCCCGATGGCAGGTATATGGCCTGGGAAAGCATGGAGCGTGAAGGATACGAATCGGATAAAAACCGGTTGTTTGTGGCCGATTTGCAAACCGGCCGAAAAACCAATTATTCCAAAGGATTTGACCAGAATGCAAACAGCCTGAGTTGGAGCAACGATGGTGCATCCATATTTTTCATCAGTAATATACACGCAACCGATGAAATTTTCAGGCTGGGTCTGGCCGACGGAGAAATTGTGCGATTGTCAGATGGCATTCATAATTACCAGACGGTTGAGCAAGCCGGCGACCAATTGGTGGCCCAACGTGTTTCCATGTCGCATCCGGCAGATTTGTACAACGTTGATCCAATTTCAGGTGAAGCTGAAAACCTGACAAAGGTGAATCAGGAATTGCTTGGTGAAATTACAATGGGCAATGTGGAAGAGCGCTGGATGGAAACCACCGATGGCAAACAGATGCACTCATGGGTGATTTATCCTCCCGATTTCGATCCCAATAAAAAGTATCCGGCATTGCTTTATTGCCAGGGTGGTCCGCAGGGAACGGTCAGTCAGTTTTGGTCGTACCGCTGGAATTTCCAGATGATGGCTGCCAAAGGCTACATCGTGGTGGCACCCAACCGCCGTGGATTGCCGGGGTTCGGTCAGGAATGGAACGAACAGATTTCGAAAGATTACGGCGGACAAAATATCAAAGATTTATTGACCGCCATCGACGAAGTGGCCAAAGAACCCTACGTAGACAATGAGCGGCTGGGTGCTGTTGGTGCCAGCTATGGAGGTTTTTCTGTGTTTTACCTTGCCGGGCATCACAACGGACGTTTCAATGCGTTTATCTCGCACGACGGTATGTTTAATTTTGAGCAAATGTATAGCACCACCGAAGAAATGTGGTTTGTAAACTGGGACATTGGAGGTCCGTTTTGGGAGAAAGATAATGAAGCAGCGCAACGCTCGTACACTTTTTCGCCACACAAATTTGTACAAAATTGGGATACGCCCATTCTCGTGATTCATGGCGAAAAAGATTTCCGGGTACCGCCTGGTCAGGGACTTGCCGCATTCAATTCAGCAGTGCTGCAGGATGTGCCTGCCAGGTTGCTTTATTT
>DATFJO010000211.1:0-3697 GCA_035269145.1 Tangfeifania sp.
TAACAATTCTTTCCAAATCGTCGCCCGATTTAAAAGGAATCACAATTTTGCCTTTCCCTTTATCGTTCATCGAAATTCCCACCCGGGAACCGAGCAGTTTCCCCAGTTCTCCTTTATAAGATTTATATTCTTTGGGAAGTGCTTTTCGTTTGGCTTTTGGCTGGTTTTCATCTGTTCCTTCATTCAGGTTCCGCACAATTTCCTCAACCCGCCGAACTGAAAATCCATGTTTTACAATTTCGTTGTAAATCATTTCCTGTGTGTCGGCATCCTCAATGTTAATCAGTGCGCGGGCATGCCCCATCGAAATTTCCTTGTTCCGCAATCCTTTCTGAATAATGGCCGGCAACCTTAATAAACGCAGATAGTTGGCAATTGTTGAACGTTTTTTTCCCACGCGGCTGCTCAAATCTTCCTGCGTGAATTCCAGTTCATCCATCAGGCGCTGGTAGCTCAAAGCAATTTCAATGGCATCCAAATCTTCGCGCTGAATGTTTTCAACCAGCGCCATTTCCAGCATGCCGTCATCTTTAGCTTTACGTATATATGCCGGAAGTGAATCGAGCCCGGCAAGTTGCGCGGCCCTGAAACGGCGTTCTCCGGCAATAATCTGGTATTTCTCATCCCCGACTTTCCTGAGCGTAATGGGTTGTATTAATCCAATTTCCCGAATCGAGCCGGCAAGTTCATTCAGTGCTTCTGCATCAAATTTCGACCTGGGCTGAAAAGGGTTGACATCAATTTTACTCAAGTCAACATCGCTTATTCCTGCTTGTTTCATTTTTTCGGCATCGTCGATAAGCGCGCCCAATCCCCTGCCAAGTGCATTCCTTTTTACCATGGTCAAAAATATTTAGCTGATAATAACTTTTTTGTCCTGCGAAATTTTTGTCAATCCGTTTCGCTGCAATATTTCGCGTGCCAGATTCATGTGGTTGATGGCTCCTTTTGAACTGGCATCGTATAAAATAACCGGTTTACCGTAACTCGGTGATTCGCTCAGTTTAATATTCCGCTGAATAACGGTGTCGAAAACCATTTCCTGAAAATGGCGTTTTACCTCTTCGTAAACCTGGTTCGAGAGGTTCAATCTGGAATCGAACATCGTCAGTAAAAATCCTTCAATTTCCAGTTCCGGATTTAACCGGTTCTGAATAATTTTAACGGTATTCAGCAGTTTTCCCAGTCCCTCGAGTGCAAAATATTCGCACTGCACCGGAATGATAACCGAATCGGAAGCCGTTAAGGCATTCACTGTAATCAAGCCAAGTGAAGGAGAACAATCGATAAATATAAAGTCGTATTTTTCTTTCAGTTTTTCAATGGAGTTTCTTAATACCTTTTCCCGGTTCGGAAGATTCAGAATTTCAATTTCGGCCCCCACAAGGTCGATATGCGACGGGATAATATCGAGATTGGCAACATCGGTATTGAGAATTACTTTTTCGGCATCTACCTCATCTACAATGCATTCGTAAATACTCGATTGCACATTTTTAACATCGAACCCGAGGCCGGAAGTTGAATTTGCCTGCGGGTCGGCGTCGATTATCAATACTTTTTGTTCCAAAACAGCCAGGCTTGCCGCAAGGTTGATGGTTGTAGTAGTTTTACCAACTCCGCCTTTCTGGTTTGCCAGTGAAATGATTTTTCCCATCTGATTATTTTGTTTAAATGATCGGTTTCAAATTTAATAAAATCGCCTTAACCTCATAACGGCTTTTTCATCAATCGGTAAGAAAAGTTGCTAAAAAACTGGAAGTGAGCAGGTAAATTTCTTAAATTTTTTGTGACTTCATAACCGCCATCAACTGGTTTTTATCCACCGGAACAACTCCCAGGTTTTCGCACACCAGCCCACCTGCAATATTCGACATCATGGCCATAATTTTTGGCGGAAGTTTAGCTGCCAACGCCAGACTCGCAACACTAATAACCGTATCTCCGGCACCCGAAACATCAGCAATGTGACGGATAACTGCCGGGTAATACTGCTCTTTTACACCGTTGCTGATAAACACTCCCAGCTCTGACAGGGTCACGAAAATTAATTTGAAATTATTCTTCTCTTTCAATTCATGGGCCACTGAGCGCAGCGTATTGAAATCGCCTTTTTCAATGGGCAGCCCGATTCCGTCTACAAATTCCTTGAAATTCGGCTTGAATAATCCAACATTTTTGTAATGCCTGAAATTTCGTTTTTTCGGGTCAACTGCCGTGGGAATGCCTTTTTCGATGGCCAAGTTATTAACAGCCTCAAAAAGTGTTGGAGTAACTGCACCTTTATCGTAATCGACAAAAATGATAACATCCACCCGGTTTTGTTCAATTTCCTTTCGGATGCCGGCAATTAACGACTGTTCTATTTCATTGGAAATAAACTCTACCGATTCTTCATCGACCCTTGCAATGTGCTGGCCCTTACCAATAATCCGGCTTTTTACCGTTGTAATCCGGTTTGAATCCACAAAAACACCTTCACTGTTAAGTTGATGTTTTTCAAGAAGTTTTTTGAATTTGCGGCCTTTATCATCATCACCAATAACCGAGAACAGCACAGGATTTGCTCCCAGTGACTGTAAATTCAGCGATACATTTGCTGCACCACCCAGCCTGCTTTCCCTTTTGGTAATGGATACAATTGGAATAGGAGCCTCGGGCGACACCCGGTCGACTTTTCCCCAAAGGTAAGTATCAACCATCGCATCGCCTATAACAAGGGCCCGCATCTGGCTGAACTGTTCAAATATCTGATTTACTTCTTTTCCGTTCACCCGTTAAAATTAAAGAGCTACAAAACTATAAAAATTTGATTGCCGGAAAAAGAACACCCATTATAATTATGATTCAAAATGCATAATTATTGAAAAATTATCCCGGATCGACATCGATATTGATAACACTGCTGCTGTTTTCCTTCAAATGCCTCACTTCCTGAACGCATTGCATCACAAAATCCTTTACCTCACCGGGTGGCAGTTTCCGGCTTATTTTCAACCAGATTTCTTTTTGGTACCACAACTGAATACGGCTTACCAATGGAAATTCCGGACCGAGTACTATTAGTTGATTGTTTTGCCGCAGTTTTGTACTGAGCTGCCCGGCAACGCGGTTTACATTTTCCGGTTTTTTGTGCTTAACAATCAGTTTAATGAGCCGGAAAAAAGGTGGATATCTGAATAGTTTTCGCTCTTCCATTTGCGTATGAAATGCGGTGAGGTAATCCTGTTTTTGAATGAGATCAATAAGCGGATGATCCGGTTCGGAGGTTTGCACCACTACCTTTCCACGGTTGTGTTTCCGACCGGCACGGCCACTCACCTGCGAAATTAACTGGTAGGCACGTTCATGGGCCCGGAAATCGGGGAAGTTGATCAGGTTATCGGCATTTAAAATCCCAACTACGCTCACGTGCTCAAAATCGAGGCCTTTGGTTACCATTTGTGTGCCTATTAAAATATCGGTTTTTCGGGATTCCAGGTTGTAGATAATTTTTCCAAACGCATTTTTCGATTGAGTTGTGTCCAAATCCATCCGGTCGATTTCTGCCCCAGGGAAAAGCGGTTTCAGCTCATCCTCAATTTTTTCAGTTCCAAAACCACGGGTTTTAATTTCAGGAGAACCGCAATCAGGGCATTCATTTGGATGAAGATGATGATATCCACAATAATGACAATTGAGCCGTTTTTTATATTTA
>DATFJO010000212.1:0-2168 GCA_035269145.1 Tangfeifania sp.
AAAAGCATTGCGCTACGCTGGGCTTGCTACTTTAATTTATGTGCTGATTATTGTTGCCCTCCTCCTGCCGGAAAACGCCCCGCTGCGTAACCAGGAAACCGGGGGGATTGTGCCTTCGCCTTTCCTGCGCGGACTGGTGCCTATCCTGTTTTTTATGTTTGCCATTCCCGGATATATCTACGGCAAAATTACCGGCAGCATTAAAAAACCCGACGATCTGCTCAATTTTATGGAGCAGGGCATGAAAGACCTGTCGGGATACATTGTGCTGATGCTGGTGGTGGCGCAGTTTATCAACCTGTTTAGCTGGAGCCGCCTGGATACCATTCTTGCCATTAACGGGGCCGAATTTCTCCAGTCGAGCGGACTGACCGGACCGCTGATGTTTACACTGTACATGATGCTGGTAGCTTTCCTGAATATCTTTATCGGGAGCGGCTCGGCCAAGTGGGCCATTTTTGCGCCTATTTTTATTCCCATGCTGGCGCAGCTCGATTACAATCCGGCTTTCATTCAGTTGATGTACCGCGTGGGCGACTCCATCACCAACTCCATCAGTCCGCTGTATGTCTATTTCCCGCTGCTCATCGGGTGGGTACGGAAATACGATAAAAACATTGGCATCGGCACCATTTTGTCGCTGCTTGTTCCCTATGCGGTTGTGCTGTTTATAATGTGGGTGGTGCTGCTGTTTATCTGGTTCTGGCTCGATTTACCCATCGGGGTAGGCGAGGGAATTTTTGCCTGATAAATATTTCAGTTTGCCGGCATCAAATCAATTTTCACCTTGTAAATCCGGCTGAGTCCGTTGGCATAGCGGTCGTTGAGTTTCCGAAACTCTTCCAGCGTCTCAACTTTGGCGTCTGACGTTTCGTTTCGGCTGCTGGTAAAATACAACGTGTTGTTTCTGATATCGTAAAACGGGCTGTAGTCCAGTTTGCCCGAATTGATGACCGGCCCAAGGCTTTCCCTTTTTTCAAACCGGCCCTCTTCGTTTTTACGGCTGATGTACAAATCGCCGCCGCCCATGCCGCCCGGTGCATTGTAAACGGTGTAAATCAACACGTTTTCATCGGGCGAAATCCATGCATTGAACTCATACAGCGGGCTGTTGATGCTGTCGCTCAGCAGAAAAGGAGTGCCATACCCGTTTTCTTCCCATTCGCTCATGAAAATGTCATCTTTCCGGGTATCGGTTAGTGCATCTGAGGTGTAATAAATGTTTCGGCTGGTGCCTACGGCCGGGTAAAATTCATTGGATGCCGTGTTTACGGGCGGACCGATATTTACCGGGGCCGACCATTCACTGTCAGTGGTTGTGCGCTGCACATACCAGATATCGTAATCGCCCGGTTCGTTGGTTGAATCATCTTTGGGCCGGTCAGACGAGAAATACAGGCGCAGGTTGTCGGGCGATAAATACGGTTCAATGTCGCGGTATTTGCCGGTGAACGGAACCATTGAAAAACCGCCCCAATGGCCGTTTTCGAAAACGCCTTTTACAATCACGGCCCGGCTTCCGTCGGCATTTTGCACCGTAAAATAGGCTTCCTTTACATTGTTTGAAAGCGTAAAATCGCGAGTGTTCATAAACTGCTTAAACGATTCGTCCACAAGCAGCACTTCGGTTGGCTGGCTGAAACCGGTGGCAAAAATAAAAACCGGGAGCAGTAGTAAAATATTCTTTTTCATCGGAACTGTTTTATTGATTGATTTTAACCACGAAGATAATGATTTGCAGAAGTTGGGTTGCTTTTGCGAAAGCTTTTATTTAAAAGCCGGGGAAGCTGAATTGAAGACTTTCAATCTGTAAACAAAAGGCCAAATTCTTTATAAAGTGCATGTGCCCTGCCTGATTGAATGATGTCCACCGGGTTGGAAATAACAAATTCTCAGAAAGAATACTGCACCCAATCCCCCATAATCTCCCTTTGGTGTTCAACTCATGTTTTCCAAAACTATTTCATCAACCAACGGGGGACGAAGAGGCCGCTGCCTCGGAGCGCGTCCCCCTTTCCGAAATTGAGATGGTGACTCAAAGTCACCGGTTCAATATCCTTCGATGCAGAAATTTCTTCACCAGCGATAATACCAACAAAATATAAAAGGCGAACAAATCTTCATTTTAAGCCGGCGAGTGTTTGTACGTTTGTCCAAATCTTTCCCCG
>DATFJO010000213.1:0-2803 GCA_035269145.1 Tangfeifania sp.
TGGAACGACACCGTTATCAATGCAATTCCCAGCGCCAGTAAACCAGCCAAAGCAAATATCCACCAGCTTAAACTGGTTTTATAAGCAAAGTTTTCGAGCCATTTATTCATGGCGTAATAAGCAAGAGGAGTGGCAATTACAAAAGCAATTGCTACCCATTTTACAAAGTCTTTGTTGAGCAGTGCAAGTATTTCGGATATTTTGGCGCCGTTTACTTTGCGGATCCCTATTTCTTTGGTGCGTTGTTGCGATATAAAAAGTGAGAGTGCGCTGATTCCAATGACGCTAATTAATATTCCAATGGTTGAAAAAGCGTAAAGAATTCGGCTCAAAATTGTTTCTGCTTTGTACTGTTGAGCTATTTTTTCATCCATGAAAAAGTAACTGAATTCCTGCCCCGGATAATATTCGCTCCAGGTTTCATTAATACTTTGGAGGCCCGTATGAATATTCCCCGGATTTAATCGCACATGAATAAACCTGGCTCTGTTGTGCGATTCACCCAGCCAAAAAGCAAAGTCGCCAATTGCCTCGTGAGCCGAACTGTAATTAAAATCTTTGGCAACCCCAATAAAATTAATTCGGGTTTGGTCGGGTTCAAGTGGCTGACTTTCCTGGAAAGTTTTTAGTGCTTCCATACTTCCATGTCTTTCCATCAGCCGTTTGTATAAATGATTGTTGATTACCATTCCTTCAATGGTGTCGGCGGAAGGGCTAATCCAGTTTTCCATCAGCTCAATATTCATGGTTTTAAGGTAATCGTAATTGGCAAAAACAAATTCGGCTGAGCCCTCAATTCCCAATCCTTCCAGCGGTAAACTTTGTGCCGGGTACCCAAAATGCTGATTAGTAAACCCAACCGAGGCTATTACACTTTGTTTTCGTAATTCGTTGGCAAAAACAGCAGGATCTTTCGAAAAATCTTTTAGTTGCAAAACCACTACATTTTCTTTGTCGAACCCCAGCGATTTATTGAAAATAAAATGAATTTGCTTGTTTACCAGGAAAGTACCCGACATTAAAATAATTACGATTGTAACCTGCACAACCAATAACGATTTCAAAATAAAACTCCCGGAATAATTATTTTTTTGCGAAAGAATATCGATTGTTGAAGTTTTGCCTAACAGAAAGAATCCAACGAAAACGGCGGTTAACCCGAGGCATATTATCAAAACTGCAATAATACTCAGGTAAACTACCGGATCGGAATAATAGATGTTAAAATCGATTTCAAACAAGCTGTTTATGGCTGGTTTTATTATTTCAATAAAGGCAAATGCAAGAAGTATGGAAGCAATAGTTACCATAAAAACTTCAGCCAGAATTTGCTGAATTAACTGATTTTGAGTAGCGCCAATCGACTTTCTCAGACCCATTTCTTTCGACCGTTTTATGAGCCGGGCAATGGTTAAATTGATAAAATTCAGCAACGAAACCAGCAAAACAACGAATGAGATAATTACAAACAGTCCGATATTGATTTTACTTGAACTCTCTTTCAATTCAAAACGATAATCCGATTTCAGATGAATATCGTCGAGCGGAACCAGGCTAAACCGATAATCTTTTGGTCCGCGGGTTTCTTTCAAACTGCCGGCATCGAAAACACCTAAAAGCTTGTTTGCTACCTGGGTTGGCGAAGTTCCTTTTTTTAGTTTTACGTAGTTGTACACCCACTGCACTTTTTGGTCGGGCAATCCGGTATATCTTTCCTGTAACGCCCCTTTTGCGATAACAGAATTTCATAATTAAAATGGGTTTTAGGATGCGTGTTTTGTACAATTCCACGGATTTCATATTTCCCTAAATCGCGCGCATACTGCAAAGCTTTAATTTCAATGGTTTGCCCAATTGGGTTTTCGTTTCTGAAATATTTTTCGGCAAAGTTTTCTGAAATAAAAACGGTGTTGGGTTTTAAAATTTCTGACAAATTGCCAACCATACTTTCTACCGAAAACATGTGTATAAAATGCTCGTCAACCGACATAATATCGTTTTGCTGAAAACTTTGTTCCCCAATTTTTATGGTTCCCACAGGGCAATGCGAAAATTGGGTAGCCTCTTCAACTTCCGGAAAATCAGCGGCAGCGGAATGAATAAAACCGAGGCTCCGTGCCCATGGTGTACTTTCAATTCCGCCCGGAACAGATGTTACCCGGTAGATATTTTGATGATCGTTAAAATGTTTGTCGAAACTTTTTTCGTTTGAAACGTAGATAAAGAGAATTAAAAACGATGCAATTCCGATTACTAATCCCAAAACATTTATTATTGAAAATGCTTTGTCCTTTAAAATACGGCGGATTGTTATTTTTAAGTTGTATAAAATCATTTTGTCATAATTTTCAATTTGATTGATTATATCCTTCCCCACTTTTTTCCACTAATCATTACTTTTTTGATGTATAAATAAATCTTAATCCATGATATAAACTTTGAAAAGGAACATGTCCTTCCTCTTCATAGATTTTTAATTTGCAATCAATATTTTCTTTTGTTTCAATTTTTTGGGTAAACCTTTGTAGTTGGTTTTTAATAACACCTTCCGGGTCAAGAAAATCGTTTTGTCCATGTGTTAAAAAGATTTTCTTTGTTTCATGTTGTTTTGTTTTTAAAAAATTATTTGCCAGGTCAAGAAAGTATGCCTCACAACCGGGAAACCCACCGCTACATGCAATAAATGAATCGAATGAATCAGGATTTGTAAGGAAATAATACAATGTGAATATTGCACTTAACGATTGTCCGCACAGGATTTTTTCATTTGTTGTCCGGCAAGAGCTGTTAATATGTGGAACTA
>DATFJO010000214.1:0-3137 GCA_035269145.1 Tangfeifania sp.
CCGCTTCCAATCGAAAATCTTTACCAAACAAAAGATACGCTTGGCAAAGACAGAATAGCTGCCGTGGTGGGAGCTTTTGATTTGTACCCCAACACAAATGTGCTGGTCATCGATGCCGGAACAGCCATTACATTCGACATAATTAACGAACAAGGGCAATACCTCGGAGGCAACATATCACCCGGACTTGAAATGCGTTTTAAAGCGCTGAATAAATTTACCGGAAGGTTGCCGCTGGTCAGAAAAAATGATTTTGATAATCTTTACGGAAGAACAACCGAAGAAGCTATACTGGCGGGCGTTCAGCATGGCATTGTATTTGAGACAGATAAAGCAATAGAAACATTTAAGGAATTTTATAATAATTTAAAAGTTATTATTACCGGTGGCGACGCCATTTTTTTTGATAAGAAATTAAAAAATTCTTTCTTTGTACATTTCAATTTAACAGCCTTAGGGTTAAATCGCATATTAGAACATAATGGGGAGAATTAGCAGAGTAAGTTTACTGGCCGGGTTACTTTTGTTTCCGGCTTTATTGTTTGCACAGTTTAATAACAACACCACTTCGCCGTATTCACGGTTTGGTTTAGGCGACCTTCAGCCATACAGTTTCGGGAGAACAACGGCAATGGGAGGTGCATCGCTTGCCAGCCGCAACAATCAGCAGATAAACATGGCCAATCCGGCTTCCTATACCTCGGTTGATTCACTTTCATTTCTGTTTGAATTCGGGGTGTTCGGAAAGTTTTCGCAATACAGCAACGATGTTGCCACCATAAATGCCAACGATATCAATTTCAGGTATTTTGCAATGAATTTTCAGATAACCAACTGGATGGCCACAAGCCTGGGATTAACACCCTATTCAGATGTAGGGTACAATGTACAGGTTAATGAAACTGTGCCTAATGCAGGCGATGTTCAATACAATTACTTTGGTGAAGGTTCGCTTTCAAGAGCCTATTTGGGATTGGCAGTAGAACCTGTTCCCAATATTTCAGTTGGAGCAAACCTGAATTATATGTTCGGAACGCTCAACCGGAATGCCGAAGTATTTTTTCTGGAATCCCGTGATTATTACAGTATCCAAAAATATGAAGCTTTCAGGCTGCGCGATTTCAACCTCAATTTTGGGGTACAGGCTACATTGCCGTTAAAAGAAGACAAACACATTGTTGTGGCGGCAGTACTGGAAAGTCAGCCCAAATTCGCTGGGTTTTATTCCGATATGAACAGCAAATATCTCACCTATACAGTAGGCACAAGTACCAACACCGACCGTGATACACTAAATTTTCAAAGTGAGGAAAAAAGCAACATACAACTGCCCCTGAGTTATGGTTTCGGAGTCTCGTATGTTAAAGAAAATACACTCGAAGTTAATCTCGATTATTATCACCAGGCATGGTCGAAAGCAAAATTTTTCGGATCAGTTAACCCGATTTTAACTGATTTGAATAAATTTGCGCTCGGTGCTGAATGGATTCCCGACCGGTTTTCTATCCGGAGTTACCTGAACAGGATAGCTTACCGTGCCGGACTTAAGTATGAAAAATCATATCTCATGCTTAATAATCAGCAAATTAATGATTTTGGCATAAGTTTTGGAGTTGGATTACCGGTTTATCGTTCCAATTCAACCATAAATATTTCAGCAGAATTAGGAAAGAGAGGAACGAAACAACACAACCTGGTTCTTGAAAATTATGCAAAGATTAATTTAAGCGTAAATCTTTACGATTTATGGTTCATTCAGAGAAGATTTGATTAAAATTAAAAACAAAAAAATTGAATAAAACTATGAAAGCTGTAATACGCATAACACTCCTGGTTGCCGCAGTTGTAATAACTGCTGCATCAACGCTGCAGGCGCAGAGAGTTATTAAAGGCATGGTTTACCGCGACGGTGAACCAGCCGCAGGAATTACCGTTGAAGCAAACCGCGGCGGTTCAATGATGACAAGTTTCGATGGAAAATATGAAGTGGAAGCCCACGAAAAAACAAAGTGGCTCAAATTCACTTATATCAATGAAACCAAGAAGCTGGACATCGACGAAAAACAAGGCGATGTTTTCGACTTTGCATTCTCCGGCGAAATTCCCACGGGTAACGGCGAAGAAGAAACCGGAGATGTGATTCTAAAATCGGCCGAAGAACTGATCAGGGATCAGAACAGGGATTTTATGAATGAGCTCTCGCTTTTTACTGAGTTCTACAAACAGGATAATTTCCAATCAGCTTTGCCTCACTGGAAAAATGTGTACAATCAATACCCAAGGTCTACAAAAAATGTCTACATCCAGGGAGCTAACATGTATGAAGCTTTTATAGAGAGTGCAGAAACGCAGGCTGAAAAGGATAAATTCATCGACCAGTTGATGAAGATTTACGACAAGCGTATCAAGCATTTTAACGAAGAAGGTTATGTTATGGGACGAAAAGCTACCGCTTTTCTTGAATATAAACTGAATACCGAAAATCCGCCTGAAGGAGATGCATTGAAAGAAACCCTGAAAAAAGGATACGACTGGATAAATCAGTCAATAGATTTACAGCAGGAAAAAACCGAGCTGCCCATTTTCGTTTTGCTGATGCAAACCACCCGTTCGTTGTTTAAACTCGACGAACTGCCCAAAGAAACAGTGGTAAAAAATTACGACAAGGCCAACTCATTGCTGAACACCTACACTGCCGAGGCAGAAGAACAGAATGATATTGAAAATGCAGAAAAAGTTAAAGCATACATCGAAGAAATTTTTGGTGCTTCAGGTGCTGCCGATTGCGAAGCACTGGTAACTATTTTTACCCCGCAGTATGAAGAAAATAAGAACGATGCCGATTTTGTGAAAGGAATGCTGCGTCGCCTTGGAAATGCCGGCTGTGAAGAGAGCCAGTTGTTTGCCCAGGCCACCGAACAGTTGTATGATCTGGAGCCTTCGGCAGAAGCTGCCTTTAATATGGCACGCCGGTATGTACAGCGCGACGAAACCGAAAAAGCGAAGGATTATTACCAACAGGCAATGGAGCAGGAAACCGACGATGAGCGACTTTCAAAATACTATTATGAGTATTCCCTGTTTATTTTTGCCAAAGAAAACGCACTGCAGGAAGCGCGTAATTATGCCAAAAGGGC
>DATFJO010000215.1:0-3507 GCA_035269145.1 Tangfeifania sp.
TGTAGAGTCTTTCGGCTTCGAGTTGCTGTTCCAATTCTGAAATTTGCTGCTGTTTTGCTTCTTCATTAATGGCAGGATTGGCTGCTACATTCTCTATTTTATTCTCAAGCAGGGAGGTTTCTTTTGTTTCACGCGGAAAATAGCCCAGCGACCAGATAATGACAACTCCCACCAAAATAATGGTACCGATTTTTTTGAGGTAGTGTTTGGTTTTATCCCACATGTGATAAACAATGCTCCGGAAAGTTGGCATCCGGTAGGAGGGAAGTTCCATTACAAACGGGGTTTCTTTGCTTTTAAAAACAGTTTTATTCAGAATTTGGGCAGTCAGAAATGCGAAAATGATGCCCACAGCATAAATCCCAATGAGGATGAGGGATTCAAATTTTCTGAAAAATGCCGATATAATAAGTATGTAAACCGGCAAACGCGCGCTGCACGACATGAAAGGAATAATCATCATGGTCAGCAACCGGTCGCTGCGGTTTCGCATGGTGCGGGTTGCCAATATGGCAGGCACATTGCATCCGAATCCCATCACCAGCGGGATAAACGACCGCCCGTGTAATCCAAAGCGATGCATAATGTTGTCCATCAGAAATGCCGCCCGTGCCATGTAGCCCGATTCCTCGAGCAGCGAAATAAAAAAGAATAAAATCAGAATATTGGGTAAAAAAACAAGCACAGCCCCCGTTCCGCTTATTATGCCGTCTACCAGCAAATCTTTCAGCATTCCGTTGGGCAGAATATTCGAAACCAGGTTGCCAAGGGCCAGAACGCCTGCATCAATCCAATCCATAGGGTAGGAGCCCAGGTTGAAAGTAGTGTAAAACATGATGAACAGAATGGCCGTAAAAATTGGCAACCCCCAGTATTTATGAGTTAAAACACTGTCGATTTTTTCAGAACCTGTTTTCTTTTTCCGGAAAGGATTTCTGAAAGTCTCTTTCAGCGCGCCCGTTATAAATCCATATTTTGCATCGGTGATAACCGTTTCGCTGTCATCATTTTTGAGTCCCTCTATTTTATCGATTTCCTTTTCGGTAACCTTTTTTATTTCGTCGAAATTGGAATAGTGCGAAAGCAATTCTTCCACATGAGGGTCTTTTTCAAGCATTTTAATGGCCAGAAACCGCGATGAAAGTTTATCGGTAATGGGCTTGTCTTCTTTTATTTTTTGGCGGATAAGCTGAATCGCCTGTTCCAGATCGTTGCCGTAATTGATGTGGATGTGGCGCGATATTTTGTCGCGGCCTTCAAAAACTTCAATTATTTTATCGAACAGTTCCTCAAGGCCCACACCTTTTGAGCTGATGGTGGGAATAAACGGAATACCCATTAACTGCGACAGGCTTTCGAAATCGAAGCGCATCTTTTTTCTTTCCAGGTCATCGTACATGTTAAGTGCGGCAACAATCCGCAAATCCATGTCGATAAGCTGGGTAGTAAGAAAAAGATTTCGCTCCAGCTTGGTGGAATCCAACACGTTAATAACCAGGTCGGGAGTTTGTTCGTAAATAAATCTCCGTACAAAAATTTCTTCTTTCGAATAGGCTGTCAGGCTGTAGGTTCCCGGGAGATCGAAAAAATTAAACGTGTAACCTTTAATTTTAAAAGTTGTTTTCTTGATATCGACCGTTACTCCGCTGTAATTTCCCACTTTTTCTTTCGAACCGGAAATGGAATTGAAAAGTGTTGTTTTTCCGCAATTGGGATTTCCCACCAGGGCAATGTTAATCGTTCGGGTCCTTTCCGACTGGTCAATCAGTTCGATATTCCGGTCGATTACTCCTTCGAAAGTTCCGTTTTCGGAATCTACAAACTCGTTAACCGGAACTACTTCGATTAAATCGGCTTCCGATTTCCGGAGTGAGACATTATAGTCGAGAATTTTAAATTCGAACGGACCTTTAAACGGGGCATTTTTTATCACTACCACCTCTTTTCCTTTTACAAAGCCCATTTCAGAAATACGCTTCCTGAATGATCCATGCCCAAGAACTTTCGAAATAATGACGGTCTCCCGGTATTTTACTTCACTCAACTTCACTCCCTGTCTGTCCCTTCTCTTTTAATTAAATTAAATAAAAATAAGCCTACAAATATATTGAAAATCCCTTTATTTAAAATAGTTTTGAATTTTCTTTATATCCCAACAAGTAGCTATTTTTGTTGTTTAATTTGAAGTTGATGGAAGAAGACAAGTATTATAACGATATTCAGAAAGCGCTCGATGATTTGCCTGGTAATTTCAGTATTCTTGAGGAACAGATAGATATTGAAGACCAGATGAAGTATTTTGAGTTTTCGAAGAATGTGAGAGAGAAAGAGATTGCAGACGAATGTTTTGAAAACCGTGAAGAGTTGTTTTTGCCTGAAATACCTGTTGAAAGGAAGAAGGAAATACTTTCGGCCATTGCTTCGCTCGATGAAGTAAAGGCTTTTCGCACGCTTGAAAAGTACCTGAAAAATCCGGATAAAGAACTGCACAATTGGGCCATTCTGGCCATGCAGGAAAGCCGGATGCTATTACAAAGTTCCTTGCTCGACGAAAAGCAGGTTTTTATTTCGACCGGACTGGGCGGAAAAGGGCAGAAACTGCGTTATTACGTGGTTTTTATAAATCGCAATCGCAACAGCATGCTGGATGCTACTCAGCAAAAACTGGTAAAAAACGAACTTATTTTTGCATTGAAAGACAAAGAAGGTGAGTTTGAATCCATTAGTTTTTTCGAAGGGTTTTCTACTTCGCTGGTTTTGCTGCCGCTGAAAACCGATATCAAACAGGTTTTTAATGCCATGATTGAAGAGTGCAACCAATATGGCGATTTCCTGGATGAAGACATGATAATTACCAATGTGAAAGCCCTATCGAGAGGCGAAATTATTCAAATGTTAAATCAAAGTAAAGATTCAGATTTTGAAAACGGACTGGAAGAAGAATAAAATTAACGTGGCCATCCAGGTTTTGCCTGAAGCCGATGGAAAAGTCAAATATTCGTTGGTAGATGCCGCCATTGAAGCTATTAAAGAAACCGGTTTTAAATACCGGGTTTGCCCATTCGAAACAGTGGTGGAATGCAGTTTTGATGAATTTCCCGGCTTTCTGGAAAAAGTACACAAAGCCTGCCAAAAAGCCGGTACCGAGCGCATGCTGACCAACCTGAAAATCCAGGTTGATTTTGAAAACGGCGTAAGCATCGAAGATAAAATGGAAAAGTACGATTAACGTTTGCCGGTTTGCTTGTTTTTCGCAAAAAGTATTATATTTGCACCCGCTTTTACAACATCATAAAGGCATTTCGTAAGGATAAGCGTTCTTAAAAAATAAAAATGGACCTGTAGCTTAATTGGATAGAGCACCTGACTACGGATCAGGAGGTTAGGGGTTCGAGTCCCTTCAGGTTCACTTGAAAGTCAGAGAGTTGCAAAGTCTATTTTTGCAGCTCTTTTTTTTTGCACCAATTGTTTGCAGCAAGGCCATTTATAAGACTTCATGAAATATTT
>DATFJO010000216.1:0-2845 GCA_035269145.1 Tangfeifania sp.
GTGGTCTTTGTTCACCAGTTCAGAGCCATGCACTTCTGCCCGTTCAGTTTCCGAACGTAAATCCACATGAATTTCGGAACAGGGGCCACACGGACCGGTGTCGCCCATTTCCCAGAAATTATCTTTTTTGTTGCCGTTCAGGATACGATCTTTCGGCAGGTGATTTTCCCAGTAGGAAGCGGCTTCTGAGTCGCGTTCGAGGTTATCGTCGCTGCTGCCTTCAAAAACAGTAGCGTACAAACGTTCGTCCGAAATACCCATGCGATCCACCAAAAATTCCCAGGCCCAGTCAACGGCTTCTTTTTTGAAATAATCGCCAAACGACCAGTTGCCCAGCATTTCAAACATGGTGTGGTGATACGTATCCAGGCCTACTTCTTCCAAATCGTTGTGTTTTCCCGAAACACGCAGGCATTTCTGAGTATCGGCTACCCGCGGCCATTTTACCGGTTCATTGCCCAGAAACTGGTCTTTAAACTGGTTCATCCCGGCGTTGGTAAACATCAGCGTGGGGTCGCCTTTTACCACCATTGGCGCCGATTTTACAACCTGGTGCTCCTTCTCCTTAAAAAAATCGAGAAATGCCTTTCGTATCTCTTTCGATGTTCGCTTCATCTTATTCCTTCCGGTTATTTTGTTAATTTTATTTAAAGCAAAGTAAACAAATTGCCCGTCTGAAAGTTATTTGTTTAATTTTGCGGCGTGATAAAATTCACGGTTTTTTAAAATTCTTGCAAAGTTAGAGGTTTTAATTAATTTTGCTTAGTTGAGAAAATAAAAAATAGCCGAATTTCTATGGCCAAAAAGAAATACAAATTTAACCCCAACACTTTAAGTTACGAGCGTGTAGGGATTTCATGGAAAGAAAAGCTGGGAAAGATAGCCACGTATCTTTCGAGCAGCCTTGCGCTGGCTATTATCATGGTAATTATTTTCCTGAATTTTTACGAAACACCACGTTCAAAGGCGCTGAAAAGAGAAAACCAGCGGATGCAGACGCAATACGAACTGATGTCGCACGACATTGATCGTGTTCAAAGAGTACTGAACGAACTGCAGCAGCGCGACGACAATATTTACCGGGTAATTTTTGAAGCCGACCCAATTCCCTCATCAGTACGAAAAGCGGGATTTGGCGGCAGCAATAAATATTCGCACTTAGAGAGCCTCGACAATTCAGAACTCATTATTGAAACGGCAAAGAAACTCGATGTTGTAGCCAAGGAAGCTTACATCCAGTCGAAGTCGTACGACGAAGTGCTGGAAATGGCACTCAACAAGGAGAAAATGCTGGCCAGCATTCCGGCCATTATGCCCGTTGCCAACGAAGATTTGAAACGAACAGCGAGTGGCTGGGGATACCGGATCCATCCCATTTACAAAGTGCGGAAAATGCACTACGGCATGGATTTCACGGCCCCGGTTGGAACACCGGTTTACTCTACCGGCGATGGCAAAGTGATTGAAGTAAGCGGTTCGAAACGCAGCCGCTCGGGCTTTGGACTGGCCGTTACAATCGACCACGGCTATGGTTACGAAACCATTTACGCCCACCTGAACGGGTTTAATGTAAAAGTAGGACAGGAAGTAAAACGGGGCGATTTAATCGGCTATGTGGGGAATACCGGTGGCTCTACCGCACCGCACCTGCACTACGAGGTACACCACAACGGCAGCGCCGTAAATCCGCAGTATTACTACTTTAAAGACCTCACTCCCCAGGAGTACGAAAAAATGATTGCGATTTCGTCGAACATCGGGCAGACGCTGGATTGAGCCGGATTCATCATTGAACTTTTCCTCTCGCTGGCGGAGAGCTTAATTTGGCGAAGTTATTATGCCTTTCCCTGCAAATTTTTAATTCGAAGTCCGTTTTTTGTAAGCACTGAAAAATTTCCTTTCAGTTTATTAACGTTTGAGAAAATAGTTTTAACTGCGAGCAATAAGCGTTCATTACGCGATAAATCACTTAATCGTATTAATAGAATTCCTTTATGTTGAAATTTTAGCCGAAAAGCCAGTTCTCCAAAATCTTTGTCTTCGGTAATGAGTAAAGCATTATTTTTGACTGCCAATTCCAATACTTCGGTATCTTTTATCCCCCCGGATTCTTCGGCAATTGAAAATACGTTTATTCCCTTTTTTCTCAATCCTTCGGTTATTCCGGAGTCAACACTTTCGTCAGCCACCAAATTCATTTTAAGAAGCTTTTGGAATTATGACTTCATTTTTGATTGAATCGGCGGCAAATAATAAACAAGCAATGATATCGTCGTTCGTCAGTTTTGGATATGCTGCTAATAAATCTTCAACGGAGTCGCCTGCCGCCAGTTTTTCAAGAATTAAATCTACAGATATCCTTGTGTTGATTATTGTGGGTTTTCCAAATAACTTGCCTGGATCTGATTCAATATGTAAATTCCAATTTACCATTTTAAAATTTATTTTTTTGTTTGAAAACAGAACTTATAAAGTTCAAAGGTACAAAAATCAAAAATATGATTTGTGCCATTTTATAAAGTTCTCAATTCCAACCTAAACCGGGGCTTCCTGTTTTATTTTTTTAAAGATTTGAAACACAACTGGTACGCGATTTTTTCGCGTTTCTGTTAATTATTTCGGCCTTTATAAAAACCGCGGTAGCAGCGGGATAATCCTGTACTGCATCTTTTTCAAGTTTAAACCGTTGGCGCTTCCCCGGGTAAAGGAGACGAAGTCGGAATATCAACAGGCCCCCAGTTATATTCATCAGGGCCAAGCCTCAAACTGGAATTCATTGTTTCTTCCCACGTCATATCTTTTCCGGTATATGCCGATTCTCGCCCCATGATGCCTGTAAGTGTTG
>DATFJO010000217.1:0-5909 GCA_035269145.1 Tangfeifania sp.
CAAACTCACCGCGAGAGCCTGGGAATTGCAACAGAAGAATTTGCAGATGTTAAACGCAACTTTGAGCAGATTGCCGAAGAAGAAATTCCGCAACTGCTTAAAAAGCTCAATGAGGCAGGAGCTCCGTGGATTGAAGGAATGCCCGTGCCCGGCAATTAGAAATATTCATTCAAAATAATTAATTTAGAAAAGCTTTAACTGATTTTTTTCGGATAAAGCTTTTTCTTTTTTAAATTCAAGAAGATATATATCAATTTCGAATTCCTTTATACATTGAACATTTTTCGTTAAATTACCGGTTGGTTTTAGATTGTCAGGGAAAAACTATCAAAATTGAAAAATGGAAACTATCCTGAGCCGAAAAAATCTGTACGTTGATTTGGAAGATTTTCTTCTGAAAAATAAATCTTGTGTAATTGCCACTGTTGCTGAAACACACGGTTCAACTCCTCAAAAACCGGGCAGTTCAGCCATTTTTGGCGAAAGCGGGTTAATTGAAGGAACGGTTGGCGGCGGCCTGGTTGAACACGCAATTCAGGAAAAGGCAGCCAAAGCTATTCTCTCAAAAAAATCGGGCTATTACCGGTTTGAATTGAATGACGACATCGATGAAGAAGATTCGGTGATTTGCGGAGGCGGCATGAATATTTTAATTGATGCAGCTCCGGAAAAACATATGCCGGTTTGGAAAACGCTGAAAAGTGATTATTCAAATCGAAAAAACGGAGTGCTGGCAACGCTTGCGCACCCATCGGCCGGCGGTTTTGAAATTGAAAGGATTTGGCTGACGCAGGAAAATTTTAATGAAGAAGCTCCGAAACTTCACCAGGATGTAAAGGAACATGCAGAAAAGATGCTGAAAGAACCGGTTCCGGGTGATTTTAAGGAATTTACCGAACATACATCTCCTGACTACGAAGACAGCTTCTTTTTTTTGCAGAGCATTGTGCCAATGCCGCAATTAATTATTGCAGGTGCCGGTCATGTGGGAAAAGCCTTGTCGCACCTGGGGAAATTGCTCGATTTTGAAGTAACGGTTTGGGACGATCGCGGGGAGTTTGCAAACAAGCAAAACCTTCCGGATGCCGATAACGTAATCTCGGGCAAGCTCGAAAATTCGCTTGCCACAATAAAAGCAAAACGCGATACATTTGTTGTAATTGTTACACGTGGGCACAGACAGGATTCCGAAGTTTTAAAATTGTTTGTTGGCTCGGAGGCAGGATACATTGGAATGATTGGCAGCCGTAAAAAAGTAGCACAGGTAAAACAGCAATTCTTAAAAAGCGGCTGGGCTACAGAAGAGCAATGGAATAAAATTCATACACCGATTGGCTTGAAAATCGGGTCGAAATCGGTTCAGGAAATAGCGGTGAGTATTGCCGCTGAATTGATTCAGAAACGAAATGAATTAAATAAAATGCATGGATAAAATTTGGGCTATAATTTTGGCAGCAGGTAAATCTACCCGGATGAAACAACAAAAACTGCTGATGCCATTCAACGGAAAAGCAATTGTTGAAACGGTAATCAGCAAAATTATGCCGGAGCTGAAATCAAACATAATGGTAGTCCTTGGCTCAAATCGCGATGAAATTGAAGAGAAAATCTGTGAATATCAGGTTGAATCCTGCTTTAATAAAAATTATGAACAGGGAATGCTTTCCTCGGTAGTTTGCGGATTTAATTCAATTCCAAAAAGTGCAAAGGCAGCCCTGGTTTTTTTGGGCGATCAACCACAAATTTCAACAGAAGTTGTCCGGAAAGTGATAAAAGGATGGGAGCAATCAGAAAAAGGAATTGTAATACCAACATTTGATGGCAGGCGGGGGCATCCGGTTTTAATTGAAACAAAATACAAAACAGAAATAAATCAACTCGATCCGGAGAAAGGGTTGCGCCAGTTGATGCAAAAATTCAGTGATGATATTGCCGAAATTGAAGTTGGGGAAGGAGAGATTTTGCGCGACATTGACACGCCGGCAGATTATAAATTTGAAGTCGAAAAAAGTAATCAGTAAAATAAATATCTATGGAAAAGAAAGTTCAGTTTGAGCTCAATGGTAAAAGGGTGGAGGCAACCTACGACCAGAATGAAACGCTGCTTTGGGCGTTGCGCACCCAGTTTAATCTTACCGGCACAAAATACGGTTGCGGTGTTGGAATCTGTGGTTCCTGCACCGTTTTGTGGGGCGACGATCCCGTGAGATCCTGCAGCCTGTTTCTGGCCGATTTACAGGATGCCAAAATTGTAACCATCGAAGGCCTTGAACAAAACGGAAAACTGCATCCCGTTCAGCAGGCTTTTGCCGATAACGATGCTATGCAATGCGGGTATTGCACCCCGGGAATGGTATTGAACGCAGTGGGTTTATTGCGGCGTAATCCTGAACCTACCCGCGAGGAAATTATTAACGGAATGGAAGATAACCTTTGTCGTTGCGGGGCGCATACCCGTATTATCGATGCAGTTGCAGCGGCATCAGAATCAATGAAAGGAGAACCAAAATCATGAAACCAGATAAAATTGATAAATACTATTTCAGAGATGTGGATACGCCTCCGGTGAAATTTGACAGGCGTGATTTTATAAAAAAACTCGGCGGTGGAATTATCATTGTTTTTTCGCTTAGCAAAATGGCTTTTGCCCAGGGAATGAAAGATTCCGACCAGGATGATTACCCTGAATTTAATGCCTACTTGCGGGTGCGCGAAGACGGGAAAGTCGACTTGTTTACAGGCAAAATTGAAATGGGGCAGGGAATTAACACTTCTCTGGCACAAGAACTGGCCGACGAGCTGGAAGTAAAATTTGAAGATGTTAACGTAATTATGGGCGACACCGATTTGGTTCCTTATGACGCAGGTACCTGGGGCTCGATGACTACCCGCTTCCACGGGCCCATAATCCGTGCAGCAGCAGCCGAAGCACGAATGGTGCTCATTGAACTGGCTTCTGAAGAACTGGATATCCCGGTGAATCAGCTTGAAGCTTCTATGGGGAATGTGTTTGCTAAAAACGATAAAAGCAAAAGTATTTCCTATGAAGAACTTACAAACGGCAAGAAGATCGTTAAGTCGCTGGATGAAAAACCGGAACTGAAAGAACCATCCGAATTGGATTACATCGGAAAATCTTATTTGAGAGTTGATGCACGTGAAAAAGTGACCGGGAAAGCGCTCTATTCTGCCGATATCCAACCCGATGGAATGTTGTATGCCCGGATAGTGCGGCCACCTGCACACGGGGCAAAACTGGTTTCTTCCGATACATCGAAGGCAGAAGCCATGGATGGCGTAACGGTTTTAAAGGAAGGTGATTTCATTGTGGCTTTGCATTCCTACCCCGAAAAAGCGGCTCAGGCTGCAGATGCAATTGAAACCAAATGGGAAACACAACCGTCGAAAGCAGATAACGAAACCATTTTCAGTCACATTCTGAAAACTGCCACCAACAGCAAAGTTGAGCACAATGGCGGAGATTTGGAAAGTGGAAAAGAAGAGGCAGAATTTCATTTTGAAGAGGAATTTCATGATGGCTATAAAGCACATGCGCCAATAGAGCCGCATGCTGCTACCTGTGTTTTCGAAGACGGAAAAATTACCATGTGGGCTTCCTCGCAAACTCCGTTCGGAACGCGGCAGCAGATTTCAGAAGAACTGGATTTACCGTTGGAAAATGTACATCTCAAACAAATTTACCTCGGTGGTGGATTTGGAGGTAAAATATACAATCAGCAGGCGCTTGAAGCTGCCCGGATTGCCAAAAAAGTGGAAGGCACACCCGTTCAGTTGATGTGGACCCGTCCCGAAGAATTTATGTACGATATGTTTCGCTCGGCAGCAGTGGTTAAAATAAATTCGGGGATGAAGGACGACGGCACGATGACCTATTTCGATTTTAATGCCTACTGTTCAGGCTCCCGCGGAACTGACGCATTCTACGGTGTTCCGAATCATAAAACCACCACGTACAACGGGAAAGATGTTCATTCGTTTGGAACAGGCGCCTGGCGTGCACCGGGGAATCCCACCAATACTTTTGCCCGTGAGTCGCACTTCGATATTATGGCGCATAAAATCGGAATGGACCCGCTCGAGTTCCGAAGAAAAAATCTCGGTGACAAACGGGCGTTGCGTTCGTTAAATATAGCTGCCGAAAAATTTGACTGGTCGGCTCCGCTGCCCGAAGGCCATGGAAAAGGAATTGCCGTTGGTTTTGATGCCGGAACGTTTGTGACCATCATTGCCGAGGTAAAAGTTGATACGTCAACAGGCGAGGTGAAAGTTGTCCGCGCTGTGGTTGGTCAGGATATGGGCCAGGTTGTGAATCCTGCAGGCGCAGACATTCAGGCTGAAGGTTGCGTAAATATGGGGCTTGGTTATTCCCTTACCGAAGACATTGAATTTGATGGAGGCAAAATTAAAGATGAGAATTTTAACGATTACCAATTGCCGGTGTTTTCAATGATTCCTGAAAAAATCGAATCGGTTTATGTCGATGCCATGGACGAACCACCACAGGGAGGAGGCGAACCAGCCATAATTTCAGTAGGTGGCGCCATTGCCAACGCTGTTTTTGATGCCTGCGGTGCAAGGGTTCACCGGATGCCGATTACTCCTCAGCGTGTGTTGGATGCGCTTGGATAATCATAATAACCCAATTTTTGCATTTTGTTGAAGTAAAAAGGTTGTTTCGAAAGTAGTTGTCAGTTATCTTCATCAAACCGAAGAGAACTTTATTTCAGGGCATCCTTTTTATTTTTTGAAAAAATTTGCTTGCATATTTACGCCAGGAATTTGTTTTATACCGATTAGAAATTAAACTGAGCCTTTGGTTCGCAAACTCCTAATGGCTCTCTAATTTTCTATCGGCATTAACCATTGTAATCTCCAAGTTTCGCAAAAGCTCACTTTGAAATACAATTGGTATTATAGAAATTTCCCGAAAAACAAACGGAGTGTGAGATTTGGGTTTTACCCTTCAGAAAAAGAGTTGTTTCTGCTTAGCCAAAAATCTGTGCCGTCTTTATTTTTTTTAGTTAGACTTTGAATGGTTTCGCTGGATACCAATTCATTGATGGCATCTCTGATAGGAGCATAAGTTTCGTGCAGCGGACAAGGATTTTTGCTGTCACAGTTTTTTAGCCCAAAGCCACAATTCTCAAAAATACCGTTTCCTTCAACAGAAGAAATGACGTGTTTTAGAGGTAAATCGGGTTTGTCAGGATTAAAATAAAAACCACCGTTTTTACCTTTTTGCGATTCAATTAATCCCATTCTTACCAGGCGTTGCAACACCTTTGCTGTAAAAGATGGAGGGGTTTCAATTCCACCGGCAATTTCAGCAATTCCCGGCCTTCTTCCACTCTGGTTTTGCCGTTGTATATAAACCAGGGCCCTGAGTGCGTATTCTGTCTCTTTTTTAAACAATTTTATTTCTGTTGTTTCACTGTGCAAATATAGCAATTTTTATATTTTACTAAAAGACCTTTTTGTCCTTTAGTGAAAAAGTTTCTATATTTGCCCCGAACATTTAAATAAAATAAAAATGAATAAAGTATTGGAAGATAACTTAACTGTAGGCGAAATAGTAACCAATGATTTTCGTACAGCAACCATTTTCAAGGATGCCGGTATTGATTTTTGCTGTGGTGGTAAACAAACATTGTCAGAAGCCTGCAGTAACAAAAATATTGATCAGCAGGAACTGGAAAAAGAATTGAGCGGATTAACAGATCATGGTTTTCCCTCACACAATTTTAAAGATTGGGACCCCGCTTTTTTGAGTGATTACATCGTGAATACTCACCATAAATTTGTAATGAAACACTTGCCCGAATTGCTTTTTTACACAGATAAAATTGCAACCGTACATGGCAATAACCATTCTGAATTGGTTGAGGTAG
>DATFJO010000218.1:0-3271 GCA_035269145.1 Tangfeifania sp.
ACAAATGGCAAGCGGAACAGAACTTTTTCTTGGGGCAACTTACGAAGAAAACTTCGGACACATTGTTTTATGCGGATTGGGCGGTATTTATGTGGAGGTGCTGAAAGATGTGGCATCGGGACTTGCGCCTTTAGGTCACGACGAAGCCATGTCGATGCTGCAACAGCTTAAGTCCTACAAACTCATGAAAGGATATCGTAAGCAGGAAGGCATTAATATTCCGCAGTTTGCCGATATAATGGTGCGTCTTTCCAGTTTGCTCCGTTTTGCTACTGAAATAAAAGAGCTGGATATTAATCCACTGTTGGGCAACGAAAAAGAGATTCTGGCCGTGGATGCACGAATAAGGGTGGAGAAGAGGAAGAAGTGATCAGTGATTAGTCGTAGTTAACAAACTGTCATTTCCCGCAAAGCCCACGAAGTGATGCCTACGGCAGATGCCTTTGGCAGACGAGTATGCGAGGAGAAATCTCTTTCTGTTAGCAGATTCCTCCATTTTTCAGAATGACAAATAAATCAATAGAATATGACCGACAATCAAAACAAATTTTACTCATCTATTTCAAAGTATTACTCCGAAATATTTCCCTATAAACCGGTACAGTTGCAATTTGTAAAAAAACAGTTGGCGCACATTCAGAAAAAGAAAATTCTCGATATTGGATGTGCAACGGGTGAACTGTCTTATCAACTGGCAAAAGAAGGTGCTGAAGTAATCGGTATTGACTTAAACGAAGATTTACTGGATGAGGCTAAATCACAAAAGCATCAGGAAAACCTTCGATTTAAAACCGGCAATATGCTGGAACTGGAAAAGGATTTTCAGGAAAATGAGTTTGATGCAGTTTTGTGCTTTGGCAACACGCTTGTTCATCTCCCGGATAAAACTGCTGTTATTAAAATGTTGCATGGAGTTGAAAAAACCTTAACCCCGGGTGGTAAATTTTTACTGCAGATTTTGAATTACGATTATATTTTCAATGATAAAATCACGGAACTGCCTTTGATTGAAACCGAAAATATCCGGTTTATACGAGAATATAAAATTGATGAAAACAACCCGGTTATCCACTTTCAAACAGAACTTGTCATGAAAAAGGAAGGAAAATTAGTCAGGAATGAAACTCCACTTTTGGCACTCCGCAGCGAAGAACTTAAAAGCTTACTCACGCAGTCGGGTTTCAGGGATATTGAATTTTTTTCCAATTTTAAAGAAGAATCATTTGGCGGAAATCATTTACCGCTGGTTGTTAACTGCCGAAAATAAGGATTTGCATATCGATTTTTAGGGCTGAGTTTCCAGTGATTATAGCTGTCCTGCAAGAACAAAAAGGATGTCATCTTTTTGAAAGATGATATCCTTCGGATGACTTCTAATTTTGAACGCAAAAAATTAGATGCATTTTCGTTAAAGCAACCCTTCAACTAAAATGTCTTCATCCAATTCTTCCCAATGGATGCCTTCTCCCTCACCGATGAATCTCCAGTTATTTCTTTGTTTCGGTGTTGCATCCCTGAGTGATGGAAACCATTCTATTGGAACTGATAATTCTCGTCCATCACCTAATGTTAAATACATTTTTATGTCATCAAACCATAAATTAACTGCATTTGCCGATTTAGTTACCTGCAATGTTTTCATCCCATTTAATTTTGAATAATTCTGAATTTTCAATAACCAATTTTCGAATCTCTTTTAATTCACCTGCATTAAATCTTTTTGATCTGATTAGTTTAGCATTTTCCAAATCAAATTTAGCAGTCGCTTTTTCTTTTTCCACATGAATATGAGGTGGAGAATGATCATTTATATAAAAGAAAAAGCGATAACCTTTTGTTCTTAATATTGTAGGCATGCTTTTCTTTCAAATATAATTATTTTATACAAATCTAATGATTTCATATTACGAGGACTTTTTTTTGTTTTCATTTCCGAAGCTCCGACGGACTCATTCCGGTTTTTTGTTTGAAAAAGCGGCTGAAATAATAGATCGAATCAAATCCGAGCTGGTAGCTGATTTCTTTGATGCTTTTATCGGTTGTCAGTAAAAGTTCGCGTGCGCGCAAAATTTTTAACTGCAGAAAATATTGTCTGGGTGAAATTCCGGTAAAATTTTTAAACATTCGGCGGAAATATGAGTAGCCGATGTTATTATTTGCAGCGAATTGTTCCAAATCGAATTGTTTATCAACATCATTCCGCATCTCAAACCGGGCTTTTTCAATTATTCCGGCAATCTCTTTTCCCGAAAATTCTTTCTGTTTGTGATATGCAACCAGGTAGCCCAGCAATTTAATCACCATTCCTGAAGCAATTTGCTGAAATCCGGGTGGCTCTGCTTTTACCAATTCAAAAATGCGAAGAAATCCATCAAGAATTTCTTCATGGTTGCCTGTCTGGATAACCGGAGATTTGGGATCGAACAGGTTGTGGGCAAGGAAAAAACTGACCGCCGGTCCGTTAAAACCGATATAATTTTCAGTCCACCCTGTTAATTTTTGCGGCTTGTAGCGGTGCCATTCTCCCGGAAAAGTGATCATCACATCTCCTTTCTTTAGCTCAAATATGCCGTGCGTATTCTCGAGTATTCCGCCACCTTCAGTAATGTAATTTACCTGGTACTCCTGTAAAACACGTCCGTTCTCCCAGGTGAAAAAATAACCTCCCGGATGCTTTTGGGAAGGATATTCAGTTTGAGGCGGAATTTTTAGTGAACCGGCCGAGG
This sequence comes from Tangfeifania sp., assembly GCA_035269145.1. Lineage (GTDB taxonomy): Bacteria > Bacteroidota > Bacteroidia > Bacteroidales > Prolixibacteraceae > Tangfeifania. The sequence continues at coordinate 2,727 of DATFJO010000218.1, forward strand.
TGAGGAAGATCCCCCAGTTTTCATCTTCACGGCTGCTGGTCAGGTATTTTATGAAATTTTTCACAGTTGTATCAAAAAGTGCAAATAATAGGTCAAAAAATGTATTTTATGTAGCGAATATAATTGATAATTTTATATTTCAATAAATCAGTGTTCAAATCATTAATTACAAATATGGAACGTGTAGCGTTTAAGATGCACCTCAAAAGAGGAATGAAGGAAGAATACAAAAATCGGCACAGCGAAATTTGGCCGGAGTTACAACAACTACTGAAATATGCGGGAATCAGCGAATATTCCATCTTTTTGGATGAAGAAACTCATACACTTTTTGCGTTTCAAAAGATAACGGAAGGAAGTGGTTCGCAGGATTTGGGAGAAAATGAAATTGTAAAGAAATGGTGGAATTATATGGCCGATATTATGGAAACAAACGCTGATAATTCTCCGGTCACCACCGAACTCAAAGAAGTTTTTTATATGCAGTAAACCAAAAAAAATACAATCATGGTTAAAAATGAATCAATTTTGAAAGCCTACGAACT
>DATFJO010000219.1:0-2547 GCA_035269145.1 Tangfeifania sp.
AACACATCATCACTTTCTGGTCCCACTCTTTTGAAACACTAATACTGAGCACAATAACCAAAGATATACCTACGCAAACAATTTATCCGGCACACAATTCCGAAGAGTTGAGCCAGTACACTGCAGCTAATTCAGTTTTTCTCGGTGCAAATTTCTGGCTCGAATGGAGCATTGAAAGTTTGAATAAAGAATATTTTGAGCTGCCTGAAAATAGTTCCTACAAAATTGTTGAAATCGATCAAATCATCAAAAACTGATAAACAGAAACTAATCATTAGGATTTGGGGCCTGAGTTTCTTTCATTTCCTGTTCGATCAACGGCTTAAGGTGTTCTTTGGTAAATTTAACCACTCCATCCGAATTCAAATGATGATGATCGTAAAAAAGTTTTTTCCGGCCGAGATACACCCGCGAAAAATCATGAATTTCAGTACCGTATTTTTCGTGCAATGTGTCCATAAAATCCATCACATGTTCATGCCCCGGCCATTCACCAAATGTTGACGGCGTGATGATGAAAGTTATTTCAATATCATTTTTTTGTGCCAGCTCAACGGTTTCCTGCATCAGTTTTTTGTTCTTTTCAAACGTGTCGAATTCCAGTCCGTTTACATAGGCCAGTTTAAATCCTCTGTTGATTGCAGTAGAATCAATTTTTTCAAGTACTTTCTCCCGCTTTTTTTCACTCCAGGTCCCATACTTTTCCCGCCAGTGCTTATCAAATTTGCTTCTGATATACGTGTACAACTTTTCTCCTTTATTTATGTCAGGACCAGTCAGGACCTGATAAAAAAACAACGGATCGAGTTTTTCATATTGGTAAGTAAAAGCATTTTCATCCAAACGCTCGGCAAAAAACATGGGCATCGATAATACATAGTAGATATGATCGGTTGTATTTCCCCGGCTTAGAAAATATTTTAGATAAACATGTTGATTGGCAATGTTTCCTTTACCACCGCCTTTTCCAAAATTTATGAATTTTCGGTCAAGTATTTTTTCTACCCGCTGGTGATTCCGGTGACGTGAGAAATTTCTGGCGTGCGATAAGCCGAGCATCACAAATTCGAAATGTTCGTTTTTGGGGGTAATGATGACATTTTCTTCCACATTGAAATTGTGATACTCCTTATTTTCAGCGTTTCGGCTGGCAACTTTGGCTGCTGTGTAAATCAGGCCAATCAGCAAAATCCAGAAAAGTGCTATTTTGAGTAGAAATCTTACCATCAGAATGCAAAATAAATAAATTCAGTTTGTTCGAACCTGCCAAACATGAAAATAAACAGTGCGATAAAAACATAAATAAACCACCGTGCCGCAGCAGGCCAGTTTTTAATCTGCAGTCCGTGTTTCTCTTTCCGGTTTATCCACTCCAAAATCAGCATAAGAATGAGTGCAAAAAATACGGGTTGTGCTGAAATATTAAATTTTTTTGCCGGCGACTCAAAAAGCGTTTGAATCATTTTCCCGATGTAATCAAATGCTTCACCAATTGTTTGCGCCCGGAAAAAAATCCAGGCCACTGTAACCAACAAAAACGTGAGAAGAATTTTCAGGATGATTTGCGGATTTCTCAGCAGTTCGCGGTTTTCAATGTACTGTGTATACCTGCGGTTTTTGTTGAAAATTAGCAGCGGCACAAACAGCAGTGCGTGGGCAGCGCCCCAGGCAATGAATGTATAATTGGCGCCGTGCCAAAACCCACTAACGAGGAAAATGACAAACACGTTACGGATTTGTTTGATACGTGAAACTCGGCTTCCGCCAATAGGTATATATACATAGTCGCGAAACCAGGTAGACAGTGAAATGTGCCACCTCCGCCAGAACTCGGCAATATCGCGTGAGAAATAGGGGAAAGCGAAATTTTGCATCAGGCTGAAGCCGAACAGGCGCGCCGTGCCGATGGCGATGTCGGAATAACCCGAAAAGTCGCCGTAAATCTGGAACCCAAAAAGTACCGCTCCCAAAAGTAATGTTCCGCCCGTGTGGTCGCTGTAATTGGTAAAGATTTCGTTGGCATAAACAGCGGCATTATCAGCAATTACAATTTTTTTGAAAAAGCCCCAAAGCATTTGACGAATTCCGTCGCTGGCATTCACCGGGTCAAAAGTCCGTTTTTTCAGAAACTGTGGCACAAGGTTCCGGGCACGTTCAATGGGGCCTGCCACGAGTTGCGGGAAAAAACTGACAAACGCAAAAAAGGCAATGACATCTTTTGTGGGTTCAATCTGCCGGCGGTAAATATCGATGCTGTAGCTCAAGGTCTGGAACGTGTAAAAACTAATTCCCACCGGCAAAATAATTTGCAAACTGGTAGGGTTTGCCTGAAATCCGAACTGATTCAGAAAACCGGCTGCGGAATCGATAAAAAAATTGAAGTATTTAAAGAAACCGAGAATGCCGATATTAACAACAATACTGAGAGACAGTAATAACTTCCGTTTTGTTTTCTTTTCCGATCTATCCAGCCATAAACCAATAAAATAATCTGCCAGAGAACTAATCACAATTAGCGAAAGGAAGCGCCAGTCCCACCAGCCATAA
>DATFJO010000220.1:0-2530 GCA_035269145.1 Tangfeifania sp.
CCGTTAAATGATTTTCCCAGCCAGGGAATGTTGGCAATGGAGAGCATGAATGAGCTATTGGCGTCGTTAAAATGATTGCTTTGCATCCAAATCCATGATGAGGGCATGCTCGATCCCCAATCTTTTTCAATGTACCCGCGACCGTTATCAAAATCATAAATTTGGTTGTTGATTTTAATTTTGCCCTTGAGGTTATGTGTCAGGCTAACTACCCCATGGTAACACTCCATAAATGGCACGAACCGATACCATCCCATGATTCCAGGGTTCAGCAATCTGCCTGATGCATAATCAACAAGATTGAACATTTCTACCTTTCCGGACACAGTGGAATCGTTATCCTTTAAATCGAGAATAATCTTATCTTTTGAGAAATAATTATCGCCAATTTTTACGGCAAATTCCTTTTTTGAGAATGAAAACGCCTCAATGGGAAATGAATAGTATTTGGTTTGGGCTGTAACGCCGTTAATTAATTGAATAAAAGCATGTTGTTCATCACCATTTTTAGATAATGAAATGCCCGGAATCACACTCAGAATAGCTTCTCCATTTTCTGAAACCATTTTAAAGTACCAACCTTCAAAGTATTTATTTTTCTTTTTATTGCCCTGAAAAATAGTAGTGTTGCCCACTTTTTTAAGGTTGTAAAAAGGCATCATTTTGTATTGTTCGAAAAGAACTTCCTTTTTTAATTCCTGAGCGTGCGCAGCGGTAAAAGCAAAGCCTACGATTAAGCCAATGATTGAATAGCAAATATGATCAATTTTTAATTTCATTATGGCCTCTTTTCTAATGCATGATAAAGTCTATTTGCGGTTTCAATTGTTAATAGCCTTCTAAAATCCCGGAATAAGCGAACATTTGATGTTCGGTTAACCAATTTCAATGAATAAATTTAGCAAAGATTAATGAAAATTGGGCACAGTGCATTGAAAATCGCAACACACAAAAGAAAGAAGTTGGTGAGATGGTTTATAGTAGAATATTTGAATAAAATACAGGCAATAAAAAAAGGTCCGCGATGCACTCGCGAACCAGTGGGGACCTTTTACCAAAAATTAGGCATTGTCTTCAATTTCATCATAAAGTGTTACGGTGCATTCATACTCCGTTTTTTCTATCTCGTCCTGGGTAAGCCATTTCTCCGAAATAACCACTTCGTATTGATCATCGCCTTTTTCATTTAAGTCCCATACAATGGCATCTGCTTCAGGAAAGGCGACTTTACTTTCCAGCTGATCTCCAAACAAGCGCCACAACAGATTATTTTCATTTAACCCATGGCTGAGGGCTTTCAAAACAAGTTCTTTATTGACTTCTGCTTCATTATCGGCAGGTTTCATTTCGAGATCAATCACATTGAACTGAATATATGGAAACTTCCCGTTGTAAGCCTTATAAAGTAACTGGTTCACCTCAAATAATGACTTATGAAAGTCTATTTCGCTATATTTCTCCGGCATTTTTTCTCTCAACATCTCGTTAGAGAGATTATCGATTTGCCCTTCATTCAAATGGTCTGAGAGTTTGTAGTCGAGCACTATGGCAGCAGCCTCTTCGGGTTCGAACTCATTGATGGCCATAAACAGAAAATCTTTGACTTCACCGTCTTTTACTGTTTCAGGATCAGGCACCTCAAAACGACTCATCAGCTCCCTGTAATCGGCCAGGTTCCAGGCATCTTTCAATTCGTCTTTGGTTTTTAAGTCGCTAATTTTCACAAAAGTTTGCATATAATAGTATTTTCGGTTCATTAGGGTAACGGACTGAAGAGAAGAATTGTTGAGTCTTTAATTGGAATACTTTACTTAAAAATGCTACTAATTAAGGGAAGTTTTCAGCTGCGCCTTCGCGCTGCCCTTTGTTTCCCTGAAGGAATTCCTACGCACACTGTTCGTCTCCGATCAGGCTAAATTCCGCACGAACTGTGGGTTGGGCAGCACCCCCTTCAGGGGGCTGGGGGATGTGGGATGGCAAGTGAAGCCATCTGTTTCAAACTTCCGCTGCGGTTATTCAAAGGGATCGCTTCAGGCTGCGGCTTCGCGACGTCTCCGATTGGGCGATGAGGACTCCGATTTAACTTAATCAACTTTAAAATATACGAATCTATAAACTTACAAACCTTTCAACCTGGAAACCTACGAACCTACCAACTTTCCTACCCGCGCCCTGACCCTAAAGGGCACAAACGCACACGAGTTCCAGAAAAATTAAACTACTGAAAGTCAATCAACAAATTAACTTACTAACTCAATCAACCAGTCACTAATCAACACATCACCAAATCTCCACATCAACCAACCACCAGTCACCAACCACCAATCAACTATTCAACTAATCAACCTAATTAACTTATTAACATAGAAACCTACTTCCTGAAATTCCGCTTTGGTTTTGCCTGATTCTCTTTATCCTGCTTTTTCTTTTTGTTGGCAAAATATTCCTGTTTCCGTTTGGCTTTCTCTTTGGCAGCCTCTTTCTTCTCTGCGTTGTTCATCGGTTTGTCTGTTTGCGGGAAAGGATTGTC
>DATFJO010000221.1:0-9988 GCA_035269145.1 Tangfeifania sp.
CATCCAGTTTTTTGGCCGCAAAGCGGAAACTGGTGCTGAGGTGCGCCACTTTTCCGCTTTCCAGCGTATCCGGGCCTTCGGTAATATATGGATGAATATTAAATTGGTAAAACACATCGAGGATGTAGCGCGAAACAAACGCCTGTTCTTCAATTTCTTTGGTGTGCCACGAATAATCGCCATCATTTCGACGCGATTGCGTGCCTGCCAGTGAAACGGTTTCGAGTGTTTTTCCGTCCGATTTCAAAAAAACTTCGGGGGTGGCACCGATCCATAATCCGGCTTTTGTTTGGCCTTTACTTGCCGACGGCAGGTTTACCAGGTAAACAAACGCATTGGGTGTTTGCTCAAAAAGCTGCAAATACACCTCACCAATTGATTCCGATTTCCGTTGAAAAGGGATCAGTCTGGAAACAATCACTTTTGCCAGCTTGCTGTCTTTTATTTTGCTGATGGTGGTTTCAATGTCTTTTAAATATTCTTTTTTCGAAATAATAAAAGGCGGCTCCGGATGTACTTCGTCTACTTTTTCAGGTTGTAGCGCCTCGCAATCGATTTTCAAAATTTGGTTGATTCCTTTTTTGTGAATCCCTGGTTTTAAAAGTACGAGCGGAGCATTTTCACTAATATTGAATGGAGCAAAAACAAAACCTTCCTGTCCGTTCAGCTTTTCCAACTGGTCGGGCTGAATGAGTCCTTCCTGCGGGGCCACCAAAATTTCAGGGGTATGGCTTCCCGGCATCGACCACAGGGCAAACGGGCAGTTTTTTTTGAGCAGTTTATCTATAAAAAGGGCAAAATCTTTTCTATTTGTCATTCTTCCTTACAATCATGTTTGTAACGCGGACGGTTGAAATCAGCCGGCCTTCTTCATTTTTTACATCAACATTCCAAAGGTGAGTCTTGTTTCCGCGGTGAATGATTTTTGCTGTTGCCTGTGCTTTTCCGGTTTTCAGGGTGCCGGTGTGGTTTCCCGAAACCTGGCTTCCCAACGCATCAAACTCATTCAAATCGATGAGTAACATGCTTCCCAAACCTGCCAGTGTTTCAGCCATGGCCAGGTTGGCACCGCCGTGCAGCATTCCATCGGGGCGGCTGTTTTTTTCAGAAAGCGTGAAGTATCCTTCCACCAAACCGTCGCCAATTTTTGTGACTTCAATTCCCAGGTTTCCAATCAGGCTTTTTTGCATGGCCTGGTTGATGATTTCCAGCGGGGTATTTACATTCAGTAAACTTAAATCCATAACAGGGTATTCAAAAAATTGAACCCCTAAATTAAGATTTCCTTTTTATTGTGCCAGCGTAAATTTGAAACTAACTCCGATATTGGTATTGGAAGTAGGGAATGAAAGCGAAGTAAACGGATTGTTCAGCACTTTGTCGAAAAATACGCGCAACTGGAAACGGTCGCTGAGCATATAATCGGCAGTGGTTTTAATGGTAAAAGCGCTTTGCCCGGCAGTAATCTGGTCGTCGTCTTCAACAATTTTCCGCAACACGGTTTTGTTTTTTCTGTACGACAGGTCAGCCCTGAGGTTCAAATCGTTTGAATAAGAGCGTTGCGAATTTTTGGTTTTGATGATCAAATCCATTTGCGTAAACCGGTATCCAATTCCCATTGTGTATTCGTTGCTGAGTGTTTCGGTCACCTGGTTGTTCGAAAATGCGAGCAACAACTGGCGGGTGCGTTTCACTTCGGCGCGTGTGGTAAGATCGCCCACCCACATAATGTCCATATTTATAAGCGGATTAAAGGTTTCCATGATACTTACCGAGTTAAAATCGTATGGAGCGATAAAATTATCGGCAATATCGCGTACATAGCTAAAGCCGTCGCCCTGCTCCTGGTAATCGAGGTTGGTAATGTAAGAACCTACGTTATAAGATGAGCGGTAGGCGTGGGTAAAGTTCAGTGAACGCATAATATTATTCAGTCCCGGAATTTGCGAAACCATTCCCTCATAGCGGATGCGCCAGTTGGGGCGGATGTATTTTATCGACGGGAAAAGTCCCAGCGAAACATCGCGCGGGTTTTTGTTCTGGTAAGCTGCCAAAAATGCGGGAACCATTACTTCCACTGAGTTAGGCCCGTAACCATCGGGGAAGCCTGTTTCAGGGTCGGTTGCTGTTGGGTCGTAACCAAAACCGTTGTTCGGGTCGCGCTGGGCAGCCAGTCTGCGGGCAATTATTATGCGGTAATCTTTAAAGTTTTCGAAAGCTTCCGACTGGCGGACTTCTCCGTCGCCAATAGCAAAAAATGCAGTTCCCCAGGTTAAAGTCGACATGCTGAAGTTTCCTCTTTCAGTAAAATTGTCTGCACTAAAATCATTGGTTCGCGGATCGTAATTGTAAAATTCGCTGATATTTTTCGAGAACGAGCGGTCGGCAGTCATGTCGATGCGCAAATCGGGAAGTGGTTCAATGGTAGCCCGCACACTAAACCGTTCGTTTTTGGTAAACACGTAGGGCATGTTGAGCGCCGAGTCGTTGGTCACCCAGCCGTTTTCAGCGGCTCTTTGTGCAAATCCGTAATCCTGCCATCCTAAAAGGAAAGGCATTCCCGGGGCAAAACTGGTCCCATAACTCTGAGAAAACATGTCTCTGTCGGGAGTGTATGTGCCGGCTCCAAAGGCAGTTGGCTCGGGCAGATAGCCCGGCAGTACGGTACCGCCGTTAATTCCGTAGTTTACTGAAATTGTTCGCACACCAATCAGCATGCGGGTAGTCAAATCGAGCATATCTTTTAAAAATCCCTGGTCGCCGGGTTTGCCGGTAACCGCAATCATTGCCTGGCTGGCATCGGCAAGTGGCGTAAATTCAACAGTGTTGGCATCGACGATTTCCGTTGTTCCCCTTACAATTTCCCCGTCGGCATTGGTAACCACAACATTTACTTTTTTTGTATTCAGGTTGTGGGTCACAGTTTGCGGATTTTCAGCCGTAAGTTTTACACTGCTGGTGTAAGTTTGTTCCTGCTCTTGCTGGGGAGGTTGCTGTTGCTGTGTTCTTCCTCCCGTGCCCGAGCGCCGGTTCAGGCTTCCGCGGCTGCGTCCGGTGCGGCGGAATTTCTGGTTCAGTTCCTGAAAATAGGGGACTTTATTGTACAAACTCTGCAGGTTAACGTTTCCTGTTAACTGAATGTTACTGGAATTTTGAATGCGGTTCCCCAGTCTGATGGTATCAGCGGTTATCGGACCGGCCTGCCAGTCGTAAGTTCCCTGGTAGCGGACTGAGGAAGAAATAAAGTTCAGGAAGCGGATGCTGTTAATGGGCAGGCGGTAAGTAATGTTTACATTGTGGTTGTAAAGCGTCGGACGGCCAAGGTTCCACAAGTTGGTGAGAATGGAGTCTTTTACCATCTGGTAATTATCCATTTCGCGGTAAATCCTTCCCTGGGGTTCATCAATTCGCGAGGTGCTTCTTGAAGAAAAATCCACTTTCAGCGACCGGGTTACATCGTATCTGAAGTCGAAATAACGGTTCCACAGAAAATCTTTTTCGTAGGTTGCCGGCAGAATGAATTCGGGATTGGTAACATTGCGCGCCTGTGTTTCATGGTAACGGCGATACAAATCAGTTCTGAATGAAATTTGTGTGGGTAACGGATAAAAATTAAAATCGCCAAGCAACTTCAGCGGTCCTTTCTGCAGGAAGTTTATACTGTTGAAAGGCTGAATCAGCTTCGGGCGGCTGCTGTAATTGTAGGAGAACATCCCGCGGTAAGTTTTGTCGAGATTGTATTCTGTGTTGACATTCCTTTTAAAAATCTCGTTGTAGGAATAGGAAACCGAGAAATTTTCCGGGTCCCAAAGATTCACTTTTGTTTGTTCGCGTTGCGGCTCAATTTTCACATTGGTGAAATTCAAACTTTTCCGCGTTACCAAATCCTGCGAAATTTGTTTGATAGAATCCCTTATATCGGGAGTTTCAGCTCTCTCCAAAGCTTTATCTAATTCAATATCGGGTTCAAGCGGATTGTATTTCGGATTGGCCACGCTGCGTGAATAGCCGTAATACATGGGAAGGCGCACACCTGCTTTTTCGGGGAAAAATTTACCCAAATCGAGCGAGGAAGCGATATCAACTTCAGTTAAATCTTCCAACTGGCGGCTATTGATGTTCTGGCTGATGCTTCCAAAGCCGGAAGAACGGGTACGGCCTGCAACTGTTATGCTACCCAAATCGGCCACGCGGGTGGTTACACGAGCATTGGCTGCCCAGCCGCCGTCTTCGTCAAAGTCAGTCAGGCGCAACTCATTTGCCCAAACTTCTACTGCTTTGGGGCCGGTATTTACCTGGCCTTTTTTATTGCGGATTCCCATCATCACTACCTCTACATTTCCGAGGTTTGGGTTTCCTTTAATTTTCACCCGGTTTTTGTTTTTGTTCCATCCCTGGTGAATGGTTTCATAAACATCCTGAACGCCAATACCGGAACCTGCCCTGCGCATTTCGGCATTCCGATCGAGCTTGAGATTTGTGAATAATTCAAGCGGAATATTTAACCGGTTGGCATCGGGCCACACCATGTAACGGTCGCTTTCAATCTCGGCATTATATCTTCCTTCAGGCGTTAAAGTCAGCGGAACTTCGTATTCATAGTAGTTGAAGTTATAATCAGACCCCAGCCTGATAAAAAAGTGCAGTTCGTCGTCTTCCAGCGGATAATCTTCCAGTTCTTCGGCATGCACTTCCAGTTTCAGTTTTTTGTACCTTCTAAAGTCCATGTAAAGCGATTTGTAGGCAGCACGTGCATCGCCCTGTTCGAGATTGGTTACGCGCAGCACCATCGACTGTTCATTTAGCTGGCGGAGCTGTGGGTTGGACGGGTCGATTACCCTGCTGATTCCGGGAGGAAGAACGTAGTTTACGGGCTCACGGCTTCCGTTTTCCTCGATGCTCACTGCCGAAACATCGAAATTGGCATTGGGAGAAGTTGCTGCCGGATCGCCTAAATCGCGGGTGTAGCGGCGCCAGTCGGCACGCACCAAATCGAGGGTGGCGAAACGCATAACCACCGGCTCTTCAAATCCGCGCATATACATACGCAGGAAACGAATGGAATTAAAGTCGCGGATATTTCCAAAAACCTGGTCGGGGTCGCGTACCGGAATTTTAAACTGGTACCATTTTACTTCGCCGATTTGTCCGTTCTTCAGTTCAACACGGCTCTGTTTTATATCGGTTATGTAATTCTGTCCCAGTTGCATGTCTTCTTTTTTAATGCTGACTTTGTACTGGTAGTAGCGTTCGTATTCATTCAGCGTGTTGTCGCTGTTAATGTCTTCAATATCGGGGATAGATGATGCTGAAGTGGGATAAGGTTCGGGCGACATTTCGGTGGTGCGCGAGTTGTTTTCTGAACCATTAAAACGCTTGTAGCGCTCCAGAATTCCCAATTCCTGCTGGTCGTAATCTGAGCCGCGGTAGTAATGAAAATCATCGCTCGAAGGGTCGTCCATTATTTCCTGGAAAACATCGTCGTAAACCAAATCTCTCATCTGGTTGATGTAATCTTCAAAAAAGAGCTGTTCGTCTTCGCTCGACAGGCCGTCGAATCCCACATCCTGATAACGACGGGATTCCGGGTCGTTGTCGAATGCATTAACCAGTGACTGCAGCGTGGAAACCCGGCCCCAGGCCGTGGTATCAACATTGGTAACCTGGTCAGTGGTAGGCAGTCCGTTTTCAAAAGCTTTTCGTGAATCTTTCAGAATGTCCTCTGAAATATCACCCAGGTTGAAATAGAGTTCGCCGCCCTGGTGGTCTCCTGCGGTGTCGTTCACAAAAGGATCCATCACCCAGAATTCAATAAATTCAATATTGGAGGTTTCAAAATCAGTGGTCTGTATTTTTCGCATCATACCACCCCACCTGGTTTCAGGTGCTTTTAACGAACCGTCAGGGTTTATACCGGCGGAGTATTCCGAACCGTTTGTGTCGTAATTGTAAGGCCCGCGTTCTTCAGGGTAAAAAGCGAGGTCCAATACCGGAATGTTGGTGGGTTGACCAACAGGCGATTCTTTGGCCGGGAAAATTTCTTTTTCAAACACCTCACGTACGAGGTGGTTCGATTGCAGATCTTTATCGTTTTTGATATGATCGGGTGTCAGCGATGTGTTTCTCAGGAAAAGCGGATCGATGATGTACCAGGCCAGGTTGGCGCGGTTAAAGCCGTAAGGCAGGGCATTGGTCAGGTTACCTTCCGGAAACAAATCATTCTGATGTTGCGGTGTACTTGCCAGCACCCAAGATTGCCGGGCTTTCAGGTTAATGGTGGTTTTGGTGCCTTCAAAGTCGTCGATATAGGCATTTCCGCTTTTCTCAATTACGCTTGAATGGCCCGGAATCAGTTGTGCTATTTCTGCTTCCACATCAACCGACGAAGGAGTGTTGGTGCTGTAAAACGGCAGAGCATCTGCTGCTTTGGTGAGAAGCATGCTTTGGGTCGACCAGCGTCCGTCAATACCGAGCATCAGGTTTGAAATGGGATCTTCGCCGTAATCTACTTTTTGGGTGAGCGGGCGTTCGTGCATGTAAAGAGCGGTGGCGCCAATGTTGAAATTGTCTGAAAAAGCATAATTGGCATGTGTCCCAAGCAGGGTTTTCCGCTGCATGGTAAAAAGGTCCTCGCTTTCGGTTGAAACCTGGATAGGCGTTCCTGCTTCAAGGAGTGCTTCGTTAATAATTTTCACACGTCCAAGCGTATAATCCACGGTATAATCCACATTCTCGGTCAGCTCGCGTCCGCCGGCTGTAACTCTTACCGAACCTTGCGTGAGGTTGAGCGAACCGAGCATAATATCGGAGCCGGAAGCTCCTTTGTAGCTACCTGTCAGCCGGAATTTATTGTGCTCGGCATCTTGTTCGGCCACTACCTGCGTAGAATCGTAAAGCGATGAAAAAACGTATTCATCGCGCAGCGCCGGGTTGGTTATACTGTCGGCAAGGTGGCTGCCAAAAGGTTCCACCACCGGAAAAATAATCCGGCCGCGGTTTGGGTGCACGGTAATTCCTTCAATGTAGTCGAACTTTCCGTCTTTGTAGGGGTCACCCTGTTTGTTCAGTTTGTCGAGGTTCATCACCTCTAAAAGAATATGCCCTTCCAGGTTTCCTTTTGGCAGGTAGTTGATGTAAGTACCTGTGGAATCGTTCTGATAAACGATGTTTAGAATAAAATCTTCATTGGTCAACTGGTAAGCATCCAGGTTATAAACATTTTTCATCATCAGGTCCCAGGTTGCCAGATTGGGCGAAAGGTTGGTTCCTTTTAAAAGTTTCAGTACCATTGTTTTCGGGGCTTCAACTCCGCTGGTCGAGAATTCACCTACCTGGTAGACCTGCCCACTCGATGTATAAGTGTAGGCAACTGCCAGCACTTCATCAGAGTTCAGGGCCGTGTTAAGCGAAATATACCCCAGCCTTTCGTTTACGGTATATTCCTGCGGATCGAGTTTACGGGCCTGTTCAACTTTTTCAAAATCCTGTCCGCCCAAAAACCCGGGGCTGAACTGTTGCATGATTTCAGTGATATTTTTTACATCCCGGATGCCGTCGTATGTAGTTGTCATTTCGTAATACAACCCGTTTGCATCGTTGTGCGGAAACACATTATCGGGAGAAGGCAGTCCGCTGGTTTCCTGGAAGGCTGGTATTTCGTTAAAAATATGAGGTTCGTGTTCACCCAAATCCTGAAATGCGATAATATTTCTCGACTCGGTAAAATCGCTGGATTTGTTGGTTACCCAGATTTCAATTTTGTTGATGTTAATGGGAGAGAGCGGAACCGCGGTGTTTTGAAGCCATTTATCGTAATTGTCGCGGAAATACTGCGAAAGGAAAAAGTGCCTGTTGGCATCGTAATTGGCGGCCGAAACCTCGAAGTTGGTGATTTGTGCGCCGCCTTCGGTTTCCACGGTCTGGGTTTCGCCTTTGTGTTGCGAAAAGAGTGTGGTAAGTGTGAGGCGGCCAAACTGCATTTCGGCTTTTACCCCGAAAAGATTGGAAGCGCCGGTAATCAGCGTACCGCTTAGTGGCAGCGATACGTTTCCGGCAGAGATACTTTTGATAATCTCATCTTCCTCGCCGGTATATTCCAGGTTCATTTTATTTTCGTAATCGAACGTAGCCTCGGTATTGTAATTTACCCGCATGTTCATTTTGGTACCGATCTGGCCCATTACGTTCATCTGAATTTTTTCGTCGAAATCGAAGGTGGGCACTCTTCTCAGCCTTTCAGGTATGGCGGGGTTTTCGGTAGCGTTCATCTGGTAACCGAAACTTACTTCGACATAACCCTGCGGCTGAATGTTAACTGTGTTTCCGCCAAAGACGCGGTTAAACGCTTCGCCGCCGATGGTAAGCTTAGGCAGCAACCCTTGTTGTTCATCCTGCTGCTGAATGTTTCGCCGCTGATGCCAGTAGTCTTTTACCGATTTTTCAAAGTCATATTCCACATAGTCATCAAGGGTCATGGTTTGCGGAAGCCGGTAGTTCAGGTTGCCCACTTTTTCATAAAAAATGTATTCGCCGGTTTCCGGGTCGTATTCAATTTCAAAATTGATGTTTCCGGGTTTATTCAGAAAAAGTTTTGATGTATCCTGCTGCGAAGGAAGACCGAATGCCGGCTGGTCCTTAAACGGAAACGGCAGCGGGCCGGTGGTGTCAACTACCGCAGTATCCTGGTATTGCAGGAGAGGAGTTAAAGAAAATTCAGAGTTGCCTGCAACACTTTTCGCGGTTGTTGCAAACAAGGAGGTTAGCAAAAATATATAGCATATTTTAGTAAAAATACGGGCGAATTTCATTCCTGTTTTTATAACCTTTTTAACGCTCTTTTAATCACGCTCTCCACTGTTGCATCCGGCTCTTCCCTGATGATTTTCGAAACTACCTTATCGGCATCTTTTTTTGCAAACCCCAGCATGACTAATGCAGATAACGATTCATTTTTGGTTGTATTGTCTGCTGAAATTAAAATTTGACCTGTTTCAGGTATTTTGCCAAATTTATCTTTTAAATCGATAATGATACGCTGAGCGGTTTTGGCCCCGATTCCTTTTACTGCTTTCAGAACATCGGTGTTGCCCGAGGTAACGGCTGTTACCAGTTCGTCGGGGTTTAGCGACGATAACATCATAATGGCAGTATTGGCACCCACGCCGTTTACAGAAATCAGGTTGCGGAATAATTCCCTTTCGCGCTGTTCGGCAAATCCGTAAAGGATATGTGCGTCTTCGCGCACAATTTGGTGAATTAGAAGGAGTGCTTCCTTTTTGCCGTTTATTTTGCTGTATGTGTTTAGCGAGATATTGATAAAATATCCCACGCCGCCGGCTTCAACTACAATGCTTGCCGGATTGATGTCGGTTACTGCTCCCCGGATAAATTCGTACATGAAACAAACAGTTTAATAGTTTTGATTGTCTTCAGCTTCGATATCCACGCCTTCATCTTCCTGGTTTGACATGATATCGTATTTTTTCAACGGATTTTTTGTGATTTCTTCGTGAATCTGCCGGTTTTTATAAATGTCGATGGCCATGAACAGCGCCTGCCTGAATGAATCGGGTGAAGCTTTATCTTCGCCAGCCAGCGAGTAGGCCGTGCCGTGAGCCGGAGATGTACGTATTACAGGAAGTCCGGCAGTATAATTTACACCTCTTTCAAAAGAAGAAAGCTTGAAGGGAACAAGACCCTGATCGTGGTACATGGCCAGTATTGCATCAAATTTGCGGTAATCTTCCGAACCAAAAAAACCATCGGCCGGATAAGGCCCCAGGGCAATAATGCCTTCTTTTTTAGCCTGTTCGATGGCGGGTTGAATAATATCGATTTCTTCCTTTCCCAGCAATCCGTTATCGCCGGCATGCGGATTTAATCCGAACACAGCAATCCGCGGACGGGTGATGGCAAAATCCTGCTGCAATGAATGCGCTATTATTCTCAATTTGGAAAGAATAGTTTCTTTGGTAATATAATTGGCTAT
>DATFJO010000222.1:0-4457 GCA_035269145.1 Tangfeifania sp.
ACAAATGCGCGGCCACGAAATTAACGAAGGTTTCCTGGTTTCGGGAATGCTTATTCCGCTGATTATGCCCATTGAAACTCCGCTTTGGATGGTAGCAGTTGCTACGGCTTTTGCTGTTATTTTTGGGAAGGAAGTTTTTGGCGGTACGGGGATGAATATCTGGAACCCGGCAATGCTGGCAAGGGCTTTCCTGTTTTTTGCATACCCGGCTCAAATGTCAGGAAACTCGGTGTGGTTCTCGTTAGGTGAAAACGCCGATACCATCGACGGGTTTACCGGGGCAACTCCCCTGGCCGATGCTGCAGCAGGAAATATTACCTACAATGTGTCTGATGCATTTTTCGGGTTTATCCCCGGGTCAATTGGCGAAACATCTGCATTAGCAGTACTGATTGGTGCAGCTATACTTATTGTAACCGGTATAGGTAACTGGAAAATTATGCTGTCGACTGTAGTTGGCGGATTATTCATGGGAATTCTGCTGAATATTTTTGCAGTGAATCCTTTCATGGAAGTTCCATTCTGGCACCACATGATTCTGGGAGGTTTTATATTTGGAGCTGTTTTTATGGCCACCGACCCGGTTTCTGCAGCCCAAACCCAAAAAGGAAAATGGATTTACGGTTTTCTGATTGGTGTGCTGGCGATTCTGATTCGCGTTCTGAATCCGGCTTACCCGGAAGGAATGATGCTGGCGATTTTATTAATGAACACCTTTGCTCCTTTGATTGACCACTATGTAATTCAGGGTCATATCAAACGTCGCATGAAAAAGGCTAAAGTTGCAGCGTAACCAAAAAAATTGAAATCATGGACAGGAACAGTAATACATATACATTTATTTACGCAGCGGCTATGGTTATTCTGGTAGCCGCCATACTTGCCTCCATTGCAATGGCTTTACGCCCTCTGCAAAATACAAATATCGAGGTGGAGAAAATGCAGAATATCCTTGCTTCGGTGAATGTTGAAAGTACGGTTGAAAATGCAGCGGATATTTATGCCGAGAGAATTCAGAACCAGTACGTGGTGAATTCCGAAGGCGAAGTTGTGGAAGGCGAAGATGCTTTTGAAATTGATTTGAAAAAGCAACAGGCCAAACCGTTGGAAGAACGCGTAATGCCCGTTTACGAATGCCAGACCGATGATGGGTTGAAATATATTTTCCCGATGAGAGGCGCCGGTTTATGGGGACCAATCTGGGGGTTTGTTTCTTTGGACTCGGATATGAGTACCATTTACGGAGCCAATTTCGATCACCAGGCAGAAACACCCGGTTTGGGTGCCGAAATTTCAACCGACTGGTTTCAGGCTGAATTTACAGGAAAAGAGATATACAACGACCAGGGCGAACTTGTTTCCATTACCGTTACCAAGGTAGGGCAGGAAGCCCCCGAGGAGCATTCGGTTGACGGAGTTTCAGGTGGAACCATCACCAGTAAAGGTCTTCAGGATATGCTACTTTCTGGTTTTGAGAGTTACAGCGAATTCTTACAAAAGAAAAAATAAGATGCGATGAGCGAACCATTATTTTCAAGAAAAAATTTAAAACTGCTGTCCGATCCAATCGACGACAGCAACCCGATTACGGTACAGGTGCTTGGAATTTGTTCGGCACTGGCGGTTACGGCGCAATTAAAACCATCGGTAGTAATGGCCCTTTCGGTTGTTGCCGTGATGGCGCTGTCAAACGTTATTGTTTCCCTGTTGAGAAACACCATTCCAAACCGAATCCGGATTATTGTGCAACTGGTAGTTATTGCCTCGCTGGTAATCCTGGTCGACCAGGTACTGAAAGCTTTTGTATACGATGTAAGTAAACAGCTCTCGGTGTTTGTTGGGCTGATTATTACCAACTGTATCATTATGGGGCGCCTCGAGGCTTTTGCACTTGGCAACCGTCCGTGGCAATCGTTTCTCGATGGGGTGGGGAACGCCGCCGGATACGGAGTTATCCTCATTATTGTTGGTTTTGTACGCGAACTTTTTGGTTCCGGTTCCATATACGGATTCCAGGTAATTCCTGAAAGCTGGTACATTGCCAACGGAGGATTCTACGAGAACAACGGTATGATGATTTTGCCACCGATGGCACTTATTACCGTAGGAATTATTATTTGGGTGCAGCGTAGCAGAAACCGTAAGTTAATTGAAGATTAACCGCCAAAAAGTAAAGAATTATGGAAAATCTGATTAACATTTTTATCAAGTCGATTTTTATAGAGAACATGGTATTTGCCTATTTTCTGGGCATGTGTTCTTACCTCGCTGTTTCGAAAACGGTAAAAACAGCAACCGGTTTGGGAATAGCTGTTATTTTTGTTCTCGGAATTACTGTTCCGGTGAATTATCTGCTCGAAAATTATGTGTTGCAGGAAGGCGCATTAACATGGGTAAGCCCCGCGTTTGTCAATGTCGATCTCAGTTTCCTCTCCTTCATCATGTTCATCGCAGTTATCGCATCGATGGTGCAGCTTGTTGAAATGGTGGTTGAAAAGTTTGCTCCCGTGCTGTACAGTCAGTTGGGTATTTTCCTTCCGCTTATCGCTGTAAACTGTGCCATTTTGGGTGGTTCACTTTTTATGCAGCAAAAAGCTTTTATCAACATTGGCGAAGCTACTACTTACGGACTTGGTTCGGGAGTCGGCTGGTTTCTGGCAATTGTAGGGATTGCCGCTATCCGGGAAAAAATTCAGTATTCCAATGTTCCGGCACCTTTGCGCGGACTGGGAATCACCTTTATTGTTACCGGCTTAATGGGGCTTGCGTTTATGGGCTTCATGGGAATTAAATTGTAAAATATAAAAACATTTTCAATGCTATTGTTATCAACACAATCAACAGTTATTATTGCCAGTGTGGCGGTTTTTCTGGGAGTTATTATCCTGCTGGTTGCCATTTTGCTTTTTGCCAAGAAAAAGCTTACACCCTCGGGAGAAGTCATGATTGACATTAACGAAGGAGATCGCGAAATTGTTACCGAGCCGGGTAGCACGTTGCTTTCTACATTGAGCAATAATAAAATATTACTTCCATCGGCTTGTGGCGGCGGTGGAACCTGCGCCATGTGCCGTTGCCAGATAGATGAAGGTGCAGGCTCTATTTTGCCTACCGAAACCGACTTTTTTACCCGTAAGGAACAAAACGATAACTGGCGTCTGGCTTGCCAGGTAAAAGTAAAAGAGGACCTGAAAATAAGGGTTCCGCAGGAAGTGCTCGGTGTGAAAAAGTGGGAATGCGAAGTGGTTTCCAATAAAAATGTGGCTACTTTTATTAAAGAATTTGTGGTGAAACTTCCGGAAGGGGAGAACCTCGATTTTAAATCGGGCGGATACATTCAGATTGACGTTCCGAAAGTGGAAGTCGATTTTAAAGATATTGAAGTGGATGAGAAATTCCGCGAAGACTGGGAGAACTTTGGAATGTTCGACCTGAAAATGAAAAACCCGGAACCTACTTTCCGTGCCTATTCAATGGCCAACCACCCGGCTGAAGGGAACATCGTAATGCTGAATATCCGTATTGCCACTCCACCGTGGGACCGCGCCAACAACGGATTCAAAAAGGTGAACCCGGGAATTTGTTCTTCATACATTTTCTCGCGCAAACCGGGCGATAAAGTGACCATTTCAGGTCCATACGGAGAATTCTTCCTGAAAGACAGCGATAACGAAATGATGTTTATCGGCGGTGGCGCAGGAATGGCGCCCATGCGTTCGCACCTGTTCCATCTGTTCCATACTTTGAAGGAAAGTGATAAGAAAATTACTTTCTGGTACGGGGCCCGTTCATGGAAAGAAGTTTTCTACTACGAACAGTTCCGGGATATCGAGAAGAATTTTGACAATTTCGAATTTCACCTTGCGCTGTCGGAACCACTTCCCGAAGATAACTGGGAAGGCCCCACAGGATTTATTCACCAGGTTATTTACGACAATTACGTGAGTAAGCACGAAGAACCCGAGGAAATAGATTATTACCTTTGTGGTCCGCCAATGATGAACGATGCAGTTCAGAAAATGCTTTATAACCTGGGTGTACCTGACGAAAATATTGCATTCGACGATTTTGGTAGTTAAGTGAGACTATGATTTTGAACACAAAATCATTTTGTCGAACTTATTCCGGGCCTAAGCAAGGGATCTCATGAAATAAACTACGAAAGATATATTTAAAAGCCATCTCATTTTGGGGTGGCTTTTTCATTGGATTGAATTACAACCTGTTTTCGATTTGTTAACGCTGTCAAGTTTGTCGACGTTGACAGGTTAAAGGCATTGCAGACTTGTCAGCGTGCAAAGCTCCTGGCAACGTCAATTAGAAAATAACCGGCTATTCCTTTTCTTCCTCCGATTTTTTCATTTGGTCTTCGATGTTCTTTTCAATTTTTTCTTTGATTGTCTGATTTCTTTCAATAGCCGATTTAATTTTCTCTTTTTCGGCATCCTCCTCAGCTT
>DATFJO010000223.1:0-5515 GCA_035269145.1 Tangfeifania sp.
AAAATTTCTTTTTTCGGTTTTTCAAGGTCTTTTTCAAACAATTCGTCGAGCGCCTTGAAAGTAAAGCTGGTAACATTTCCTGTTTTATAATCGATAACCCGAACCTCGTCATTTACCTTGTCAATCCGGTCAATTTTGCCCCCCACAAACACAGGGCTCCTTTCATTATTCAGGTTCAGGTTGAAACTTGTTTTGTAATTTCCTTCCAGCGCTACCAGTTCAAATGGCGCCTGCTGCATATCGATTTCCAGTAACCGTTTTACAAATGTTTTGGTGTTCTCAAAAATAAGCACAGTTTTTCCTTCCAGCTTCACCGGCTTTTTAAACGGTTCTTTGTATTTGAAATAGTTTCGCCCAATTGCTTTTCGTATTTCATTTTCAATACGGATTTTATCTTTCTGAATTTTTTCCAAATCCGTTTTATTCACCACTTTCCCAACAAAAGGTTTGTAAAGGTTTTCAACGGTTTCATGGAAAATATTTCCAAACACCGGACTGTCGATTTCATCTTTCACTTCATCCGGCTCAGGAAGTTTTAAAATATACCTGAAATAAAATCGCAGTCTGCACTGCAGCCAGGTGTTGACAGCAGTGGGCGAAAGCGGCTTTTCTTCTGAATTTCGCTCCAGCAAAACAGACTGTTTAGCTGCTGAACCTTTCACAATAATTGGATCGGGCGGATCATTCGAGAACCGAAAATCAAGATGAACAGTAGCTGGTTTTTGGTTGGAATCGTATTTCAACTGGTAACCGTAGCGGCTTAACTCGCCGGTACTGATTCCTTCTTTCAGGGTGCTGTAGGTTGCCGATATAGTTTTTGACCGCTGCAGCAACCTGTAAAAATAGTAAGCATACATGGCATCCTGCTCGTCGATTCCGGGCAAACCAAATCCTTTTCGGATGTTGAACGGAATAAACGAAGGCGCCGTAAATTTACGCGGCCACTTGTTTTCATTCAGACCAAGAATAATCAGGTTTTCGAAGTCGAGACAGCGGGTTTCCAGAATTCCCATCACCTGCATTCCACTCAGCGGTTCACCCTCGAAAGAGACCGCGACCTGCCCGAGGTACTGGTTAAACAACTTGAAAAATACGGCATCGCTGATTGCGCGATACTGCTCGTTCTGTACACTCAGAATAACCGACTTTAGCTTTTCAACTGCCAGGTAAATGGAATAAATCAGTTCAGGCAGCAACTGGTTTTCAGGATCTTCATTTTTGATGATTCCGTAAAACTGACCAAGAATATCAAGGAAGTAAGTGCTGTATCCTTCAACCTTTACCGGCAGCGAAAAAATCTGCTTATGAAAACCGGAGAAATCAATCTCTTCCAATGGAATGGTAATCCTGTTTTCCTCCTTGATTTTTGTCAGAAACGCTTTGGTTTTTTCCGGCTCGATATTCCCCAGCAACTGGTGATTCAGCACATCGGTAACAAAACGGTGATAAACCACTGTTTTTCCTTCACTGTTTTGTTTTTTGTTTTTCAGCAATTGAATGAGCAAAAGCAAAAAGCCATAAACCACCGAATTCTTAACCGGGTATCCCATGGTTACATTCACTTTTCCAAACTTTTCGGGAATGGCCCCCAACGCAGGGAAAAGCAACGATTCGTCGGATAAAACAACTGCCGTATTGTCAAATTCTTTTTTGAAATCGGATTCAATTGCATTCAAAAACTGCGGGATTTCCTGTGCCTGACCATAATTAGAAGAAACCGCGGCCAGCCGGATATTTTTTGTTTTCTGAAAGCCTTCAACCGAAAATGAAAAATCATCAGGTGCAGGAAAACGTTTCAGATTCTCGCGCAGAAACATTGCGGCTTCATTTTTCGGATCATCCAGGTAAAAACGATCGTAATCCCATAAAAACTCCGCTTTACCCTGCTGTTTTAAATGTTTAAAAAACGTTTTCTCGCAGTTATTCAGGGCATTTAAACCAACAATATAATATTTGGTGAACGGGAATTCATAATTCGCATTTTCGAGACTTTCAACTACTGCACGATCCATCATTCCCCCATAAGCCATTTTGCGTTTTTCCAGTTCCGCTTTAAAATCGCGGTAAACCGGAAACAATTTTTGCCAGATAAACAGAAATTTTTCGTGATGTGCTTTGTGATGCGAAAGTGCCAGGCTTCCCCAAAACCGGGTCAGCGCTTCTTTTTGTTCAGAAGTCAGGTAATCGAAATGCGCCTCAATTTCCTTCAGGTCGGCAATGTTGGTAAATAAATCTTTGGCATCCACCAGGTAGCGGTCGATGTCGTTAAAATCGGCCAACAGCACTTCTCCCCAAAAATAAAAATCATCGAAGCTTTCGGCAGTATCTGTGTGTTTTTTAAAAACGTCGTACAAAACGGAAATCAGTTGTAGTTTTTCACCCTGGTGCAGTTTGGAATACCGCGCAAACAATTCATTCACAGTAGTTACTTCCGGTCCGATAACCGGATGTGAAAGTTCTTTCCCGAGATAAGATTTAAAAAATACACCCGAACGCCGGTTGGGAAAAACCACGCAAATATCTTTGAGTTCCGATGCATGTTTTTTATTTATATAAGTTGCACAACGGGAGAGAAATCGTTCCATTATCAGTAAATTTTTTTCGAAGATAAGTATTGTTATTAAAACCAGAAAAAAATCTAAGCCGACGGATTAATATTTATATTTTTAAAATTTTGGCACTGATTTGACCAAATCTTATTAAATTTGGCTATTAACATGACCAAATTAATATGAAATATTTAAGTCGTTTAGCCGAAAAATTAATTATCAGCAGTCTAAAACCCAATAAAGTAGTTGTGCTACTAGGGGCCCGCAGGACCGGAAAATCAATTCTGCTTCAAAAAATTATCTCAGAAAACAACGAAAAAAAGGTAGTGTTAAATGGAGAAGATTTTACTACGCTCAGTATACTGCAACCCCGATCAGTTGAAAATTATCGTTCCTTACTCGGTGAATCAAAATTTTTAATTATTGATGAAGCACAGCAAATTCCCGAAATTGGAAAAATTTTAAAACTAATTGTTGACACTATTCCTGAAATTAAAATTCTTGTGTCAGGCTCATCAGCATTTGACATCTTAAACAAAACGGGCGAACCTTTAACGGGCAGAAAAAGCACCATTTATTTATTTCCATTTTCGCAACAAGAATATAGTTTTGTAGAAAATAATATTGAAACAAGGGCAAAATTAAACGAACGGCTGATTCTTGGGTGTTACCCTGAACTGTTTCATTTATCAGGTAAAAAAGAGAAGTCGTTATACCTTAAAGAAATGGTAAGCTCATATTTACTTAAAGATATTCTGACATTTGAGGGAATACGCAATTCAGATAAAATTCTTCGTTTGCTAAAACTCATTGCATTTCAGATTGGGAAAGATGTTTCGTTGCATGAACTTGGCCGGCAATTGGGACTTCATAAAAATACGGTTGAAAAATATCTTGATTTATTGTCGAAAACATTTGTTATTTTTAGCATTGGCGGGTTTAGCAGAAATCTGCGCAACGAGGTATCAAAATCAAAAAGGTGGTTTTTTTATGATAACGGCATTCGTAATACAATTATCGAAAACATTAACGATATTGAGACAAGAAATGATATTGGGGAACTTTGGGAGAATTATCTTATATCAGAACGAGTTAAATTTCAGCAAAATAACCAAATGCTGGTGTCAAATTATTATTGGCGTACCTATCAACAACAAGAAATCGACTGGGTGGAAGAAAGAGATGGTCGTCTTTTTTCATACGAAATCAAATGGAACCAGAATAAAAAAGCAAAAGTTCCTCCCAGTTGGAAAAAAGCTTATCCTGATGCGACATACCAGGTTATTTCACCCAACAATTATTTGCAGTGGATAAAATAAAGTAAATACTATAAAATTTAAACATAATGAACAGAATAATCTTAATTGTAATCGCTCATTTTATTGCACTTACTATTTTTGCACAGGATAGAATTACAGGAAAAAACTTTGCCACCCGCAGCGAGGTAATTGCTCAACACGGAATGGCTGCTACCAGCCAGCCACTGGCAACACAGGCAGCGCTCGATGTTTTAAAATCGGGCGGAAATGCGATTGACGCCGCCATTGCAGCCAACGCCGTACTTGGATTGGTGGAGCCCACCGGAAACGGAATTGGCGGCGACCTTTTTGCCATTGTGTGGGATGCTGAAACTCAGCAGTTATATGGACTCAACGCCAGTGGCCGCTCGCCTCACAACCTCACGCTTCAGTATTTTAAAGAAAACGGTTACGAAAATATACCTTCACTTGGGCCGCTCCCGGTCTCGGTACCCGGAACAGTTGACGGATGGTTTGAACTGCACAACAAATTTGGCAGCCTGACAATGGATGAGATTCTTTCGCCGGCCATAAGTTATGCGAAAAACGGATTCCCGCTATCGGAAGTAATTGCTTATTACTGGCAGCGGAATGCCGAAATCCTGAAAGATTATCCGGGATTTCAGGAAGTATTTATGCCCGGGGGGAAAGCACCCAAAAAGGGCGAAGTTTTTAAAAATCCATTTCTTGCCAATACACTTGAGTTGCTTGCAGAAAATGGCCGCGATATTTTTTACCGGGGCGAAATTGCCGAAAAAATTGTGGATTATGTACAGGAAGAGGGAGGCTTTCTGAGCATGCGCGATTTTACGGAACACACCTCGGAATGGGTGGAGCCGATTTCAACAAATTACCGCGGTTACGATGTGTGGGAACTGCCACCCAACGGACAGGGAACGGCCGTGCTGCAAATGCTCAATATCCTGGAAAACTATGATATTGCAGGGATGGGATTTGGAAGCCCGGAGTATATGCATTTGTTTATAGAGGCAAAAAAACTGGCTTTTGAAGACCGCGCTAAATATTATTCCGATACCGACTTCAACGAAATTCCCATCGAAGAACTCATTTCAAAAAAATATGCAAAAGAGCGGGCAGAATTAATCGACAAGAAACGTGCAGCCCGCGAATATCCTGCCGGGGAGCTGGAGCAGGGAAATACCATTTACCTGACCACTGCCGACAAAGACGGGAACATGGTTTCGCTGATTCAGAGTAATTACCGTGGAATGGGCTCCGGAATGACACCCGGAAAACTGGGATTTATTTTGCAGGATCGCGGCGAACTTTTTTCGCTGGAAGAAGGCCACATGAATGTGTATGAACCAAATAAACGGCCTTTCCATACCATTATTCCTGCATTTATTACCAAAGACGGCGCGCCACTGATGAGTTTTGGATTAATGGGAGGTTCCATGCAACCACAGGGACACACACAAATTGTTTGCAACATTGTTGATTTTGGCATGAACATTCAGGAAGCGGGCGATGCGCCACGCATTCGTCACGGGGGTTCAAGCCAGCCAACCGGCGAAGAAATGACAGATGGCGGAACTGTTTTTCTTGAAAATGGTTTTGATTACGAAACTATCAGGAACCTGATGATGAAAGGACACACCGTTCAGTTTTCTCACGGTGCCTATGGCGGTTACCAGGCCATTTGGTGGG
>DATFJO010000224.1:0-4880 GCA_035269145.1 Tangfeifania sp.
TAACAAAGTTTTCTGCACTCCCGGCGGTAAAGAACACAATGTGGTTGCGCTTGACCGTTTTACCGGCGATGTGATTTGGAGCTGCAAAGGAATGAACGAACGAATGGGCTACAATCCGGGAAACATCATCGAGCTTCCCAACCGGAAAATTTATGTGACATTTTCAGCTTACCACATGCTCGGAATCGATACTGAAACTGGCGAACTGCTCTGGAACCAGTTGCAGGACAACACGCCTATTGACAAACGCGAACCGGGAGTTGGCGACACCCACAGCAATAACATCATTTTTGAAGATGGGATTATTTATTATGCGGCCGGAGACGGAAATCGGGGCGTGAAGCTTCAGCTTTCTGATGACGGCTCTGAAATTACAGAAATTTGGCGAACTACCGATTTCGACACTTACATGGGTGGTTTTGTAAAACTTGGAGATTATTTGTATGGTTGCGGCACCCGCAAAAAGGATCTTAAAAGTTTCAAAGCCGAAACAGGTGAACCAATCGATTCGCTAAAAGCAGGAACCGGGGCTGTTATTGCAGCAGATAACATGCTTTATTATTACAACTGGCGCGGGGAACTTTCTCTGCTGAGTTGCGAAAACGGCAAACTGGAAAAGAAAAGTGCCTTTAAAATTGAGAAAGGAACCAAGGAACATTTTTCGCATCCGGTGATTAAAAACGGAATTTTATACCAGCGCCGTGGCGATGCATTGATGGCATTCGATATTAGTGCAAAGCAGAAATCACTGGCAAAAATTTGATGCTGTGCTTTTGCGGCAATCTCAATAACAAGTTTCAAAATCTGCTGAATAAGAATTCGTTGATTTAAAAAGGAGGTGACAAATTTTCCCAGTGTACTTCCCAATCTTCAGGAAATCCGGGATTATAGGTTTCATCTCCTTCAAAACCTGTGCACATTGCCGTCACCGCCCAAAGTAAGCCGCCGTTTCCGGGAAGGTAAATCCGTAACCTTTCACTCTGGTAATTATGGCCGTTTGGCAGGTATGTATTTTTTTGAACATCTTTCAGAAGCAACTCAACTGCCTCTTCCGGTTTATTGAGTCGGACAGCGCAAATGGCAGCCATCGGGTAATCCCATCCCCAGGTACGTGGCCAGTTCCAGTTTTTGGAAATATAACTGAAAGTATTTTCCATGATTTGCCTGTCGACCGAAACCGTTTCAGGCAATAATCCATACGCACCCAAAACCATGGGGTGATCGGAATAGTAATGCTCATTTTCGTAAGAATCAGGTGCGCTTTCGGCAGCAAGATACAACTCATTTTTTTGTGCAAACGATGGCAATCCATCAATTACCTCTTGCCACTTCTTATTTTCAGTCAGCTCCATTCGCTGTCGCCATTTTTGAGCAACCGATAATCCCCAGTGCCAGTAAGCCACCTCAAACGGCGGATTGAACGTTTTTTCCTTCTCAAGACTTTCCTGCGCCGGAATTAAAGGCGGCCCCAAAATGTACCGGTTGTTTTCCGCATCCCAACGGGCAAAGTCGGCCATAAATTCTGCTGTTTCAAAAACCAGTTGAGCATATTTATTTAACGTTTCAGTATTTGGTTTTTCACGGTAAACCAATTCAGCAAAATAAATAATGTGTGGTTGCTGCCAAATAAGAAACTCCCCTACTCCCGAAGGACTATCTCTGCCATCAGGGCCGGTCATTTTGGGCCAGCGCACACCTTTATATCCCTGAATTTCTGCCTTCCTTTTTGCTTTATCCATTATCTGGGAATAATACCCGAGGCTTTTTTCAAGCAAATCCAAACGATTCCACAGCGCCCAGTGAACCCCATGCCACCAGTGCATTTCGAGGTGAAATTTTCCGTACCAGCTATTGAAAGTGAGCCCTGTCTCCTGTGGAGGGAGTACTCCTGCACACTGAATACGAGTGAGGTATTGCGAAAGCACAACCCGGCGTTCAAGTTCTTTTGCACGCAAATCGTCAATTGCTGAGAAATCAATAGCGCCACCGGTTTCCCAGAAATTCTGCCAATGTTTGGCAGCAGTCTCTTTTCCCTGGTAAAATGCAATGGTATCTTGAAAATTATTTTCCTGACTGAATTCAGCCGTGAATGAGAAACTTTCCGATTCGCCACCAGGTTCTAACACAAAATAGTGTGGCTCCTTTTCAATAATGTTTGCTTTTCCATCCCAGTTCAGTTTAACAAAATAGGTTGTCGTGTCAAGAATATGTTTACAAACTGCACTGTTTTCATTTTGGTGGATAATTTCGGAGTAATGCTTTTCAGGACTTTGCCAGTCAGATGCTCCATCTACATGATTTGCTGTGGGATAAGGGAAACGCAAATTAATGGCCACTAATCCCTTTTTTATTCGTTCGGACTGAATTTTGGTGGCAATCATATCAAATGTTGGATGGCAAAACGTGTGAACGTTAACTGCTTCACCTTCAATTTCAAAATAAGTAGAAATGTTACCTTCCCAAAGATTGAGTGTTTGTTCAATCTTCCTGATTTCACCATAATCCAAGTGCTCGCCATTTTCTTTAAAAAGCTCGAATCCGATATTTCCGAGATGGAGCCGGTGCGGGTTCTGACGAAAATAGTTTGCGGCTTCCTGTTTTCTTCCAGGTTCATTCCATTGTACAGCATACGGAATTTCTCTTCCTTCCACATCAAAATACTGATAGGACTCTTCCAGTTTGTAATTGTTTTTGTTTGGAAAACTGTGCCAACCCCAGTCTGACATAGTTCCGAGACAAATCCCGTTTTCATACAATTCGGGGAAGGTTTGCAACCCGGTGGCGTCTACTGTAAAAGCAAAACTGCCATTTCCAACCGAAAGTGAGCCCAGCGAATCAAATTTGTTGACTGTTACATTATGTCTTGAAACCAAAGAAAAACGGTCGATTTTTTCTGAAGCAGATTTTCTCTTTTGAGAGCAGGATAAAAAAGCGAAAGAAATAATTACAACGGTAAATAGCGTTCGCATAATGATGGTTTAAGTTTTTCCGGCTCAATTTAGCAAATCTTTATGGTGTTCGGCTCCAGGCGGAATCAAATGAACATCGTTCGTACATATTGTCTTATAAAAGCCAACATAAAAGATGAAAATACGAAAACATAAGTTAAAAAAGAGCGCTGAAAAATGCCAGGCGCTCTCTTTTTAAACAAGACTCATCGCTAAAATCCCGGTACATATTTGTATTTATAAAAAACAGGTATTCCTGACGATAGCTTTTCAGTCTCTTCTTCAATGTATTTCCTGAAACCTTCTTCGGTTTTCCACTGATCCTTGTCAAGGCCCCACACCGCAAAAAAGTAGTGCTTTGCAGGCTGTCCGCTCTTGCACTGCTGACCGATGTAGTATGTTTCGGAAATAATATTGCTGAACCCTTTTTCGGGGACTGTTTCATATCCGAGTTTGAAAAAATTGGTATCCGAAGTTCGGCCGATTTTGCCAGCTTCTTCGAGTGGAACAGCCACTGCCATTCCCAGCTCGTCGTTGTTCAGCGACTGTACATCGTGCGTGCCAATGCACTGGAAATCGTTTGCTTTGAATTGAAACGGTTCCCGTTTTAAATGGCTGGTAACAATCCCGGTAACAATTTGCGAACCTTCGGGGCAGCCGGTTACCGTAACATCCGATTCAAACCAGTATTTCCCGGGATAAATTGAAATTCGTTCCACAGCTTCCAGCATGTCGCCATCCACTTCCCAGCCTTTATAACGCAAATCAAAAACCGATCGCAGCGGACCTTCCACAATTTTGTGGTAGCTGTAAACATCGGTTGAACCCAGCCGGTAAAGTGAATCTTCTTTCAGCAGCGCCAGGCCACCTGAGCCAAGTGAACTTCCGCAGTGTAACACATCCATCCCCCAATCGGCCAGATCGTGGTAACTACCCATTTCGGGAGTATTAATTTGGTCAATAATCAATTCAGGCAGTCTTTTGCCAAACAAATCTTTTACATTCCGGCAATCGAAGTAATTGCGGAATCCAATTTTGTCATTTTCCCAATTTACACCCTCTCCCTGTGCAATTACTTCAAAACCATCGTCACACGGAAGCGCGGCGTAAGTATCTACTTCCTTATAGGTTCCGTCTTCCTGTTTGATTCCCAGCCGCAGGTTGGTTCGCTTTTCAAATTCCGGATAGTCACTTTCAGGCAGAAAATCAATTTCCAGTTCCAGCGTTTCTCCGGCTTCAAAATCGGTTACCAGCACCACTTCATCCCACTCGCCGTCGCCGTCCAAATCATCAACCTGGGTTGGGACAAAGTCACCATTTTCCAATTTGAACACCGGAAAAGTCCCTACCTCAAATTCAATATAATCAGCGATTGCCGCTCTTTTCAATACGACTACCTCATCTTTTCGCGGACTGTCGAGTGAATTTTCAAAAGTGTAAGTAGACTGTTTCTTACAGGAAAAGAAAAGAGGGATCAGCAAAACAAAAAGAAAAAGTTTGATTTTCATTTTAGATATCATTTTCACCTTTTACATAACCAAAGTTTGCCAGAATACCGCCGTCGACATAAAGTACCTGGCCGTTTACAAAATTACTGGCCTGTGATGCCAGAAAGAGTGCTGCATTTCCCACATCTTCGGGCTCGCCCCAGCGGCCTGCCGGGGTGCGGGTCATCACCAAATCGTTAAACGGGTGACCGCCTTCGCGAATCGGAGCTGTTTGCTCGGTTGCAATGTAACCGGGCCCAATTCCGTTAATCTGAATGTTGTACTTGGCCCACTCGCAGGTCATGTTGGCTGTCAGTAATTTCAAACCACCTTTTGCTGAAGCATAAGCTGAAACGGAGTTTCGGCCGTACACACTCATCATAGAGCACATATTGATAATTTTACCGGAACGATTTTCAATCATTTTTGGTGCTACCCGTTTCGA
>DATFJO010000225.1:0-7074 GCA_035269145.1 Tangfeifania sp.
TTTCGTTCATTGGGTTATCTTCAGGTTGAAAAAGAAATTAACCTGGCATCCGACAGTCTCTACCTCGACATTGAAATGGAGCAGCAGAATTTTGAAATTAAAGAGGTGCTGATTTTTCCGGGTGAAGAAGATCCGGCCTACTATATCGTGCGGAAAGCGATGGCAAAAGCGGCGTACTACCGGGAAAAAATAAAACATTACGAAGCCGATTTGTACATCAAAAGCAATTTTACTTTCACCAACATTCCACGTTTGTATAAAAACAAGCTTGAAATAAACGGGCAGAAAATGAAAGATGTAATGGAGGAAGACCGAACGTATGTGATTGAATCGCATAATAAGATTACATTCGATTATCCGCAGAAATACAAGCAGGAAGTTATTAGCAAACGCACCTCGCTGGTGGGGTTTGACGAGCCGCCGGTAATGGGACTGATTACCTCCAGCTTTTACGAAAGCCGCCCCAACCAGGTAATTTCGCCGCTGTCGGCACTGGCACTGAACCACTACAACTACCAGTACGAAGGATTTATATCCAGCGGAAATTTTGACGTTTTCAAAATAAAAGTGGAGCCAAAACGCAAAAGCGACGAACTGGTGAGCGGATACATGTACATTGTGGATAAATTGTGGTGCCTCTACAGCGTGGATTTTAAAACCAGTATCGAATTTTTCAACTACCAAATCAAGCAGCAATATGAAAACCTGGGCAACGAAAACTGGCTACCTGTTTC
Source organism: Tangfeifania sp. (assembly GCA_035269145.1). Classification (GTDB taxonomy): domain Bacteria; phylum Bacteroidota; class Bacteroidia; order Bacteroidales; family Prolixibacteraceae; genus Tangfeifania. The sequence goes on from DATFJO010000225.1 coordinate 735, forward strand.
ACATTTAATCGACGGGGATTTTTCCATCTTTGGTTTAAGGGGCAAATATTACTATGGAGCATCGCTGAAATATCAAAACATTGAAGAAAATGTGATTGCCGGCAAAACCGAATTTACCGATGATACAGTAAAAAAAGAGATTCGGAAGCCAGATGAAAAGGAAGTGGAGCTCAGGGAAAAGGTAGCAGAAATTACGGCTAAAGAAGAACTAACCAACCGCGATGTTAAAAAAGTAGCGCGACTGAACCGGAAAATTCTGAAAGAGCAATACCAGGATACCACCATCATTCCACCTGACCCGGATAGTTATGAAATGGAAGATAAAGCGGACACACTGACCACCGAACGGACTTACTGGGATTCTGTGCGAACCATCCCGCTCACTCCGGCTGAAATGGAAAGTTACGAGTTAACCGATTCACTGAGAACACAGAACATCAGATTAACCGACTCCACTTCTAATGAAACAGGCAAATCCAAAAGCTGGCTGGCTAAAATTGGCACCGGCCATTACGATTTCTGTGAAGATTCGCTGGTACGTTTTGGGTACAAAGGCTTAATCAATCCCGATAATTTTGATTTCAATGCGGTGGACGGGTACAAACTTAAACAGCAATTCAGTTTTGCGGTGATTCCCGATTCCGGAAAATCCATCAGGATGGAACCGGAAATAGGTTATGCGTTCAGCCGAAAATCGCTTTTCTGGCGGATTGACACTCGCTTTGATTTGTGGGAAAACAACCGGATTGAACTGGATTTTGGGAAAGAAAGCCGTGATTTTAAACCCACATCGCTGGGAATTTCTCCGGCGCTGAATGACATCAGCTCGTGGTTCTTTGCCGAAAATTACATGAAGCTTTACGAAACAGAATTCTTAAATTTGGATATCCGCCAGCGGTTAAAAAAGAACTGGACTTTTTATGCAAAACTGGGGTACAACCATTATTTTCCGCTGGAGAACAACGCAACATATCTTCTTTCGGATAAAAAAGAATACAGTCCGAATGTTCCGTTTGGATTGACCAAAAACAGTGAAGCACTGAACCAACAAAAAAGTTTCACCTACGAATTGGCCGCAAACTACCGGAAATATCGACCTAAACCCTGGCTCGAAAAATCAAATTTCCTGTTTATTTCCGATTATTACGGTTTCCGGATTTCGTTTAAGCAGGGAGTCAAAAGTGTTTTTGCGTCGGTTTCGGATTTTAGTCAGATCGATGTGAAAATTTACCAGCAGGCCAATCTTTCGCCGGTTGCCGGCATCGACTGGCACATCAATGCAGGAACCTTTTTACATGCCGATCAGTTGCATTTTTCGCAATACAAACATTTCCAAACCGCTGAAATTCCGGTTTCTTTCCAGTCGTTCACGCAAACTTTCCAGTTGCTGAACGATTACGAGCCATCCACTGCTGAAAGTTACCTGGCCGCAGGAACAGAATTCAGAACAGAATACTTGTTGCTGCGTTACCTTTCGGTTTTAAACCGGCGCACCTGGAGCGAAAGCCTTCACCTGAATTATCTGACTACACCGGCCCTGAAAAATTACTGGGAAACCGGTTACAGCCTGAACAGTTTGTTTTTTGTGGGTAACATCGGAGTGTTTGCAGGATTCAGGGGTAGCGAATTTGACCGGGTAATGGTGAAGTTTTCAATTTCGGGATTATAATGAAGTTGAATTCTATTTCAAAACACCGGCGCTTCTTTTTCCGGCCTGCAAACCTATTTGAAGGAAACATTGTTACTCTTGCAAAAGATATACACATGGCAAAAATTGAAAAAGGCGACAAACTCCCCGAATTCTCTCTTCCTGATCAAAACGGGTTGATGGTTGACATGAAAGACTTCATTGGTAAAAGCAATATTGTGCTGTTCTTTTACCCAAAAGACGACACACCGGGTTGTACCAAAGAAGCCTGCTATTTTCGCGACCATTATGAAGACTTTGCCGATGCCGGTGCCGAGGTATTTGGAATCAGTGGTCAGTCGGTGGAAAGCCACAAAAAGTTTGCAGAAAAACACAACCTGAACTATTCGATACTGAGCGACGAAGGAAACAAAGTGCGTAAAATGTTTGACGTACCGACCAATCTTTTCGGACTCCTCGCCGGCCGGGTAACTTATGTAGCCGACAAATCAGGGAAAGTAATTTACATTTTCAACTCGCAAACCAATGTGCAGCAACACGTAGACAAAGCGCTGGAAGTTTTGGGAGCCAAATCAGAGTAGCAAATTACTTTAGCACATGCTTAATATTTTCCACGGGCAACCAGTCGTCCATATTGCCATAATTTGAGCGATCGAAGGCAAATGGATCAAGCGTTTCAAAACTGGCAACTTCCAGCAAAACCAGGTAGCGTTTACCGGCAAAACGTTTGAGCAGCGGCTTGTTCAGCTGGAGTTTATCCTGGTTTTCGGCTACAATCTTCTCTGATTCTTCTTTTGAAAGCTTTTCGGATTGATACACTGATTTAACAACTGCTTTGGCTTTCAGCAATCCGTCGCCTTTATTTTCAGCAAAATAAAGCACATCGCCTTCATTCACCCGCCCGTAAGGAAGTTTGCGTCCCGTCGCCCCACGGATAATCATCGATTTCTTTCTATTTTGAAGGTTCTCCAACTCTTTGGCTTTGGCATCGAGGTAAACAATGTGGTCCATCTTTTTCAGTTTTTTATTTCTGCATAAAAATACAAACTGTCCTGAAAACGAATCGAACAAAAAATGAAAATGATGCATTATTTAATGGAATAATTTGTAGAATTGGTTTTCAAAAATAACTTTATATTCTAAAATCGGAGTTTCGCAATTTTAGTCAAATTAAAAATCGAAAAATGAAACCAATCCTGTTTACAATACTTTTTTCAACCTTGCTCTTTTGGCATGGCTTCGGTCAGAACAAAAATCCAAAACAATATGATATTGTTATTTACGGCGGCACATCAGCCGGTATTGCTGCAGCCATTCAAAGCTCCAGAATGGGCAAATCGGTGGTAATAATCGAACCGACCAATCGTATAGGCGGTTTAACCACAGGCGGTTTGGGCCAAACCGATATTGGCAACAAACAAGCCATTGGCGGCATTTCCCGTGAATTCTATCAAAATATCAAAAAATATTACGATAATCCGGAAAACTGGATATGGCAAACAAAAGCTGAATACCGGGATGGTGGGCAAACCCGCACAAGTGAAGGAGAAGATGCCATGTGGACTTTTGAGCCATCAGCAGCATTAAAAGTCTATAAACAAATGATGGATACAGAAAATATTGACCTTGTTTACAATGAGCGCCTCAACCGGAAAAACGGTGTCGTAAAAAACGGGTTTCGGATTACAGAAATTAAAATGGAAAATGGAAAATCCTACAAAGGACAAATTTTTATTGATGCCACTTATGAAGGTGATTTAATGGCTACTGCAGGAGTAAGCTATACCATTGGACGCGAATCGAATGAGCAGTATGGTGAAACACTAAACGGAGTGCAGGCCAATGATTATGGCATTACACTCCGAGGTACAGTTTCACGCAACAGTGTTCATCATAATTTTATTGATGGTGTTGATCCCTACGTAAAAAAAGGAAATCCCTCGAGCGGTTTACTGCCATTTATAGTTGAAGGAGGTCCTGGTATTGACGGTAATGGTGACAACGGAATTCAGGCCTATTGTTTTAGAATGACCCTTACTGATCATTCTAAAAATCGAATTCCTTTTAAAAAACCAGATGGATACAATCAATTAGATTACGAACTTCTTTTCAGAAATTATGAAGCGGCAGAAGGTCCAATTGAAGAAATGTATTCATACGGAGATCCACTTGTTCCATGGATCAATTCAAAAATGCCCAATCGAAAAACAGACACTAATAACCAAAAAGGTTTTTCGACAGATTTTATCGGCCAAAATTGGGATTATCCCGAGGCATCTTACGAAGAAAGAGAAAAGATTGTTGAGCGACACAGAAGTTATCAGCAAGGATTAATGTGGACGCTGGCCTACCATCCACGCATTCCTCAAAAAGTGCGGGATGTGGTTTCAAAATGGGGAACCTGCAAAGATGAATATGAACGGGAAGACGGCTGGCAGCAGCAACTCTACATAAGGGAAGCCCGCAGAATGATAAGTGATTATGTAATGACACAAAAAAACTGTGAAGGCCTTGAAGTGGTGGAAGACCCAATAGGTATGGCTGCTTATGGAATGGATTCACACCAGGTGCAGCGGTATGTCGATGCAAACGGATACGTTCAAAACGAAGGCAACGTGGAAGCACATGTACCTGCAACTTATCCAATTAGTTATCGCTCAATAATTCCCAAAAAAGAAGATTGTACAAACCTGCTCGTTCCTGTTTGTCTCAGCGCAACACACATAGGTTTTGGTTCAATAAGAATGGAGCCTGTGTTTATGGTTTTGGGACAGGCAGCTGGAACAGCAGCAGCTTTGGCAATTGAAGAGAAAACTGATTTACAGGAAATGGATTACAACAAATTAAATACCCAACTAAAAAAAGACAAACAAATTTTGACAAACAATTAATACTGTCTACTTAATTAATTCTTATTAAACCAAAATTTATGAAAAACATAGCAATACTCTTGATCGCCATCTTAATTGTTGGATGCAATTCTCCAAAAAAACCAAATCAAAACGAATATGAAGCTGACGTAATCATTTACGGCGGAACATCAGCAGCTGTAATTGCAGCCGTTGAAGTAGTGCAATCCGGGAAATCAGTAATTGTGGTTTCGCCCGATACGCATTTGGGCGGACTCACCGCCGGTGGACTGGGCTGGACCGACACCGGAAACAAAGCCGCCATTGGCGGATTGTCGCGTGAATTTTATCACCGCGTTTGGCAGCACTACAACCAATCCGATGCATGGAAATGGCAGGAAAAAAGTGAATACGGAAACCGCGGACAGGGAACTCCGGCCATCGACGGTGAAAACCGTACCATGTGGATTTTTGAACCGCATGTGGCCGAACAGGTGTTTGAAGATTTTGTGGCAGAAAACCAAATTACTGTTTACCGCGATGAATGGCTAAACCGTGAAAACGTCGTGGAAACAGAAGACGGCAGAATTGTATCGTTCACCACACTATCGGGAAAAACTTTCAGCGGAAAAGTGTTTATGGACGCCACCTACGAAGGCGATTTAATGGCTGAAGCCGGAGTAAGTTACCATGTAGGACGGGAAAGTACCGACACTTACAACGAACAATGGAACGGGGTCCAAAAAGGCGTGGATCACCACGGACACATGTTCCATTCCGATATCAGTGCCTACAACGTTCCCGGTGATCCGGCGAGCGGCGTGGTTGCGCGGGTTTCCACCGAACCTCCCGGCGAAAATGGCGAGGGAGACGACAAAATTCAGGCGTACTGTTTCCGCACCTGCATGACCAACCACGATGCCAACCGGCTGCCGTTTCCGAAACCGGAAAATTACGATTCCACGCAATACGAATTGTTGCTGCGTGTATTTGAAACCGGCCGAAGGGACTGGTTTCACAAATTCGACCCGATTCCGAATAAAAAAACCGACACCAATAACCACGGGCCGTTTAGCAGCGATAATATCGGGATGAACTACGACTACCCCGAAGCGAGCTACGAGCGCCGGAAAGAAATCATTAAAGAACACGAAACCTACCAGAAAGGCCTGCTGTGGTTTGTAGCCAACGACCAGAGGGTGCCGGAAAATATCCGCAGTAAAATGGCTACCTGGGGACTGGCAAAAGATGAATTTACCGACAACGGAAACTGGCCGCACCAGATATATGTACGTGAAGCCCGCCGTATGATTGGCGACTATGTGACTACCGAAAACGACGTGTTGCTCAAACGCGAAGTCCCAAGTCCTGTTGGCATGGGTTCGTATGCAATGGACTCGCATAATGTTCAGCGTTATATTACACCTGAAGGGTATGTTCAGAATGAAGGAGACATCGGTGTCAGTCCGCCTGCACCCTACTCCATTTCGTATGGTTCATTAATTCCGAAGAAAGAGGAGTGCACCAATCTCCTGGTTCCTGTTTGCGTTTCCAGCAGCCACATTGCATTTGGCTCAATAAGAATGGAGCCGGTATTTATGATACTGGGTCAATCGGCTGCAACAGCGGCCTGCATGGCCATCGACCAAAAAATTGCCGTTCAGGATGTTGATTACGAAGAGCTAAAAAGTGTGCTGCATGAAAAAGGACAGGTGCTGACGCTGGAGGATATGTAGGACGAAGACCGGTGAAAGAAGACGGAAGCGGGAAGCACGGAGCACGAAGCGGGAAGAAGGGAGCAGTTGGACGAAGTTAGAAGAGAATAGATAGTTTTTGCTCTACC
>DATFJO010000226.1:0-3026 GCA_035269145.1 Tangfeifania sp.
TCCCGCGATCTTCCCGATTTATTGTAGGCGTCGGCATAAATCCGGGCAGCCTCAGCATCTGCCCGCCCTTTTATTGTTTCAGCTTCCTTGTAGGCTTCCGACTGTATCTGGTTCAATTCACGTTCTTTTTCTCCGTTAATCCTCGAGGCTTCGCCTTCACCTTCCGACCTGAATTTGTCGGCAATACGGATCCGCTCGCTCTTCATGCGGTCGTAAACCCGTTCCCTTACATCCTCTACATAATTGATTCGCTTAAACCGGAAATCGAGTACTTCGATGCCCAAATCTTTTGTCTCTTCGTTGACAGTTTCCTGAATTATGTTTTGGATTCTTTTTCTGCCTACCTCAATCTGTGCAAGGGTATCTTCGATAATTTCACTTATCTGTGCCGTTGTGTCGGCCTCCCGGTTGGTGTTTCTTACTACTTCTTCGAGTGTGTGACTGGCCACCTGGTCGCGGGTTTCGCCGTCAATTATATCGTCGAGCCTGCTTTGCGCGCCCCGCTCATTGGTAAGGCGTTTGTAAAACTGCAGCGGATCGGTGATGTGCCAGCGTGCGTAGCTGTCAACAAAAATGAACTTCTTTTCCTTGGTGGGAATCTGATTCGGGTCGCCGTCCCATTCCATGTAGCGTTTTTCAAAATAATTCGCTTTCTGAACAAAAGGAGTTTTGATTTTTAACCCCGGCTCGGTCACAGCATCGCCCACCGGTCGGCCGAACTGCGTGACCACAACCTGCTGCGTTTCGTTTACAACATAAATACTTTGAGCTAAAACAATAATGCCGGCAATAATAATTGCCACAATAAGTAATAATTTATTTTGTTTATTCATTGTCATTCTTTTAATAATTTGATTTTGGGCTGTTTAATTCAAATCCTTCTTCAGCAAAGGAATCATATTATTGCCATTTTCCGAAGTGATGATTTTGTCTCCGAGTTTAGGCAGAACCTCCTGTAATGTTTCCAGATAAATTCTTCTTTTGGTTACTTCGGGCGCTGTAACATATTCATCGTAAAGGGCGTTGAACCTGGCCACTTCTCCCTGTGCGTTGTTTACACGCTGGGTGGCGTATCCTTCGGCTTTCTGAATGGTTTCCTGTGCCTGGCCCCTGGCTCTCGGAATTACCTTGTTGTACTCCGACTTGGCCTCGTTTATCAGGGTTTCCCTTTCCTGCTGTGCTTCATTTACTGCATTGAAAGCCTGTTTTACCGACTCCGGAGGATTGATATCCTGAAGCACGACCTGTGCTATTTCAATACCCAGTGAATATTCCCTGGTCATTTCCTGGAGCAAAACTTTTACTTCGCTGGCAATTTCCGCCCTTCCAACGGTTAATACTTCGTTAACGGTGCGGTCGCCAACAATCTGCCGCGTAACAGCTTCGGAGAGATCGCGCAGTGTATTGTCGGGATTGCGCACCTTAAACAAATAGTTGTACGGATCGCTTACCCGGTATTGCACTACCCACTGAACATTGGCCAGGTTCAGGTCGCCCGTCAGCATTATTGCCTCGTCTTCGGTAACAGAACCCGTGCGGCTGTATTGAGTCCGGACTCCGGCCTGCTGTGTGCGAAAACCGAATTCCTGCTTTTTTTGCCGTTCAACCGGTACTTTGTATACCTTTTCCATAAAGGGTATTTTCATTTTCAACCCGGGGGTAACTGTTCGTACATGTTTTCCGAAACGCGTTATCACAGCCTCTTCTTCCGTTCCTACCTGGAAGAATGACCCAAATCCAACAATTAAAAGCACAATTACAATAATAACCGGCTTGTAATACTTTTTTACCAATTGTTGTATTTCATCTACATTGATTTCCTGATTATTCATAAATTATTTTTTCGATTTTAATAAGCGTGTAATTTACAACTAATAGAAGGGTTTGCCAATGAATCTGTATTATCTTTTCAATATATCGACAAACAGGGCAAGGAAAATGAACCGGAAGGATTGGTTGATATGGTAATATAATCCATTATTACATAAGCTGTGGGAAATATAAGCGTCGAAACAATTCCTTTAAGTTTTTGAACATAAATCCGATCTAACAAAAATGTCAGCGAAGTAAATACGCTCATCATAAAAGTAACGAAGTAGTAGAAAAATCCTGACATGGGCATCATTCCCTTCCAGACGAATATATTTGACACCCAGAAAGCAAGAACAATTATCTTTTCTTCTTTTATTCATCGTTTTTTCCATCGTTCATAATTTCTAGCAAGTCAATTTAGCTGAAAACTAATGATTGGCTGAAGTCCTTTTTTTGGCTTGCTGCCAACGCTTGGTAGATATTGCGGAGCGGATTTCGTAGCGTGTTCACGTCCGCCAGGACTGAACGATGATGCGAGAAGTGCAGTTGCTAACCGCACCAACCCCGCTCTGAAATATGTACTTTGTGTGTGCAGTTTATTATTTTTCTATTGGTTTACTCATTTTGGTGATGAAATAACCAATTATCGGAGTAAGCACCATTGACCATAATATTGATTTACCATATCCAATTTCTCTCTTTTCTCCAATGTTCTTTGCAATCAAATGCGTAAGAACAATATAAATTATAATAATAATAACCCAAGTGTAGTTCATATTCTTAAAGGTTTAATTTCGTTTATGACCATTCAAACATTTCATTTTCAGGTAAGGCTTTATTTTTTGTATGTGAAATGTAACCATTAATCCTAAGATAATATTCAAATTTCGACAAACTTCCATTTTTATTAGACGAACTCATTGTTCTATTTTAGGATGGGTTAGTCTTGCACATGACGGTCAAGAAATGAGCAGAGACAACGCACACCACTGCACCCGCAATGCAATTTGCAAATTGTTGAACTAAATCCCTGCGGGATAGCTGATTCAAAAGTACGCTCAAAGTGTTCATTTATTCTGTTGAAAACGTATTTCATTTTAATTCAATGTTTCAATTTTTATTCTCCTTAAAAATTTATAGTATGTCACAAGCAAAATTCTTATTTTTGTATAACTCACTTCTTCTGACAGAGTAATTTTAAAAATAAATAATTA
>DATFJO010000227.1:0-2200 GCA_035269145.1 Tangfeifania sp.
TTATACGGAATATTACCAAATCGATGTTTCGTTTGAAACACGTGATGCAATGGGTGCCAACTTCATCAATTCGTGCCTGGAACAAATGGGAAAAACACTTCGGAATTTCATTCAAACCAGAGATGTATTTCCCGAAGAGGAAAAGAAAGTGGAAATTATCATGGCGATTTTATCCAACTACGTTCCCAACAGCCGGGTAAAAGTTTGGGTAGAATGCCCGGTAGAAGATCTTACCGAAAATCCCAAAATCGCTCAAAACTATGCTGAAAAATTTGTGTTGGCTGTTCATATTGCCCGTAATGATACGTCTCGCGCGGCTACCCACAACAAAGGCATTTTCAACGGAATGGACGCCTTGGCAGTGGCCACCGGAAACGATTACCGCGCCATTGAAGCCGGTGCGCATGCTTACGCCGCAAAAGACGGACAATATCGCGGACTGAGCGAAGCCCGAATTGAAAACAACCGGTTTCGGTTTGAGTTGGAAATCCCGCTGGCAGTAGGCGTTGTGGGAGGAGTTACCGCATTGCATCCCCTGGCAAAACTGGCAATGAAAATCCTGCAAAATCCTTCAGCACCCGATTTAATGGGTTACATTGCTGTAGCCGGGCTGGCCTCCAACTGGGCGGCAGTGAATGCATTGGTAACCAGCGGCATCCAAAAAGGCCACATGAAAATGCACCTGAGCAATATTCTGAGCCAGTTCAATCTTTTGGAAGAACAAAAAGCTGCAGCCAAAGCCTGGTTCAGCAATAAAGAAGTTTCTTATTCCGCCGTGCAGAAGTACATTGAAAATCATGGCTGAAAAAACCACGAAATATTATGCACACGGAAAACTACTTCTCACTGGCGAATACCTCGTTTTAAAAGGCGCCAAAGCGCTGGCACTTCCGCTGAAACCGGGGCAGTCGATGACCGTCACTTCCGGAAACCCAAAAAAATCAATAACATGGAAAGCTTTCACTCCGGACAAAATTTGGTTTTCATGCGAATTTCAGCTACAGGATTTTAAAATTATTCAAAGTACCGATCCGGGGAAAGCAGAATTGCTAAAAAAAATACTTGAAACCATTCAGCAGCTAAACCCGGATTTCCCTTTTGAAAACGGTTTTGACATTCAAACGAAGCTTGAGTTTGAACCGCATTGGGGATTGGGTAGTAGCAGTACGTTAATTGCCAACCTGGCAAGCTGGACGAATGTTGATCCGTACCGATTAAACGAGTTGATTTTTAAAGGCTCGGGATACGACATCGCCTGTGCAACAGCAAACCGACCAATTTTTTACCACCGAGAACAAAAGCCAGCGCCAGTGAATCTTGAATATCCATTTGAAGACCACCTTTTTTTTGTCTTTTCAGGAACCAAAAAAAATACCCGGCATGGTATCGGGCATTTTCTGAATACGAAAACGGATATTTCGAATGCCATAGGTCTGATCGATGTAATTTCTAAAAACATTTCCCAAACAAAAACACTGACTGATTTTCAAAAGTTAATCAGCGAACATGAAAAAATCATTTCAGAAATTATTGGCAAACAGCCTGTTCAGCAGAAATATTTCAATGATTTTAGCGGAGTGATAAAATCACTCGGTGCGTGGGGGGGCGATTTTTACCTGGCAGCCTCATCGATGAACGAATCAGCAACCAAAAACTATTTCTGCAATAAAGGACTGCAAACAATATTTAGTTGGAAGGAGTTAATCTTAAATAACCAACAAAAATAAAGTGGAGCAAGAAAATAAATATCGAAGCGCGTGGGAGTGCCCGTCGAACATTGCACTGGTAAAATACTGGGGAAAGAAATCGCCACAGTTGCCGTTAAATCCTTCCCTGAGTTTCAGTTTAAAAAATGCAAAAACGAGAACTTCGGTTGAAATTATCCAAAGCGGTAAACTGGAAGTAGAATTCTTTTTTGAAGGAAAACCATCTCCATTTTCAGAAAGAATTCAGAACTACATTGATGTACTGGCAAAAAGCGAAAATTGGATACACGATTTTTCTTTCCGCATTGAAAGCAGTAACACCTTCCCCCACTCTGCAGGAATTGCCTCATCGGCTTCGGCTTTTGGAGCGCTGGCACTTTGTTTGGCAGACCTGAAAAAACAGGTAACCGGCGAAAAGGTAGAAACCCAAAACTTTTTCACGCAAGCTTCAGAATGGGCCCGGATGGGCAGCGGCAGTGCATGCCGATCGGTTT
>DATFJO010000228.1:0-3159 GCA_035269145.1 Tangfeifania sp.
CTATTATGCTGAGTAAATCCGGCAATCAGTCGGATGCACAAAAAAGGGAGATTGAATTATTGGCCATCAAATTTCAAATGCAGGATTATTTGGAATCGGGAGACACCGGGTTCAAACAGCCTGGCGAATTTTTAAAAGGATATCTAAAAGCGCTGGGGATTTCTCAAAAGAAATTTGCACATTATATTGGTATAAATCCTGCAAATTTAAGCAAGTTGATTAAAGGAGAACGCCCGATTAATTATGAATTAGCAATTATTTTGGGTAAAATTTTCAAAATCGATCCATTGCTTTGGATTGAGATTCAGACAAAAAATGAATTACGAAGAATCAGAAGCACAAACCCCAAAAAATTTAATCAATATTCATTGAGAGATTTAATATCTTGAAAAAAATCAGCCACGAACTACACCAACCCACAATGTTTTTTATTCGTGCCTATTCGTGGCATTCGTGGCCGTCATTCAAAATATTATTCCGCTGAATCAGTTTACATTCAATTCATAAGGCATACGGGCGTATATTCCGTTCATGCCTGATGCTTTTTTCAGGAATTCATAATAACGGTATTTTTCGCCGAGTTCCTTTTTCAGAATCCAGCCACGAAGTTTGTCGGGACCGGTTTTAAAAAGTTCTTCAAACGGATCGCGTTGACGGGGAAGATCGACTGTGCGGTAATTTTCGAGTCCTTCGATTTCTGCTGCCAGGTCAATTGCATCCTGCAATCCGCCAAACTGGTCAATCAGTCCGATTTCCAGCGCATTTTCACCACTCCAAACACGGCCCTGGCCAATTTCATCCACTGCTTCTTTGGTCATTCCGCGACCTTCGGCCACGTGCGAAATAAACGTATCGTATCCTTCTTCAATCATTTGCTGCATCAGTTGGCGTTCATATTCGGTCATTGGGCGGGTCAGCGAAAGAAAATTGGAGTTTTCATTTGTCTCCACCACATCGGTAGTGATGCCGATTTTATCATTCAGCAGTTCGCCAAATTCCGGAATCATTCCGAAAATTCCGATAGAGCCGGTGATGGTATTCGGGTGAGCCACAATTCTGTCGGCAGGCGCAGAAATATAATAACCTCCCGAAGCAGCCACATCGCCAAACGAAACCACCAGTGTTTTTTCTTCGGCAGCCAGTTTAACTTCGCGCCAGATAACTTCCGAATCGAAAACGCTTCCTCCGGGTGAATTCACTCTGAAAACAATGGCTTTGTAGGTGCTGTCCTGGCGCACTTTACGGATTTCACGCCCAATTTCTTCCCCAATTATTACTTCTCCGCCCATGGCTGCGCCAATATCGCCGCTGGCATAAATAACCGCCACTTTGTTGCGGCTGTAAGGTTTGCTTTTTCCGGGTACCGAAACGCCAGCATAATCTCCTGCATCAATAACCGGTACTCCTTTATTTGGCTTTGTCCCTGTTATTTCCCGAAGGTCATCGAGCATCTGATCTTTATATTTTGCTTCGTCAATAAGTCCGGTTTCAACAATATCATCTCCTTGTCTCAATGTCTGGACTTCATCGGCCAGTGCATTTAATTGTTCAACAGAGAGGTTTCTTTTTTCGGAAATACCCTGAAGCATGTGATTCCACAAACTGTTCATATAGGTGAGTTGCTGCTCGCGGTTTTCTTCACTCATTTTTTCGAGCATAAATGGTTCCACCGCAGCCTTAAATTTTCCGTGACGCACAATTTGCATGTCCACTCCAATTTTTTCGAGCATGTTGGTGAAAAACAGCATCTCACCTCCAAGGCCCCTGAAGTCCAATGTTCCCATCGGGTGAATTACCACTTTGTCGGCAGCCGAAGCCAGGTAATACGCTTTTTGATCGTATACATTTCCGTAGGCATAAACCGGCTTATCGCTGCTGTCTTTAAAAGCTATCAGCATGTTCCTGATTTCTTCCACCGAAGCCATGCCGCCGTTTGTCATCGCCAGTTTCAGGTAAACTCCTTTTATACGTTCGTCGTGAACAGCTTTTTCGAGCGATGTTTGAATTTCATCGAGACCGATGGTTTTTATCTGCTCAAATCCGGGTATCTCCAAATCCTCAAACGGATCGTTCGGGGCACGGTCCATAATCTGTTGCTCGAGATTAATTACCAGCATCGAGTTATTTTGAACGGTTACCTTCTTCTCGGTTGATGAAACGAGGATCCCGATTGCCATAAACATCAGAAAAAAACCGATGATGGATATGGCGATAATTCCAACAACGGTGGCCAGTACATACTTAAAAAATTCTTTCATATCAATCGTATTTACGTTTTTGCTAACTTTATCTTTTAAAGATGGGTAGTAAAGTAATTTAATTTATTACAAATTTACAGGTCAATGCATCATGTTTTTTTAGGAATAGGCGGTAATATTGGGAATAAACCGAAAAATTTCAGAAAAGTTCACAATCTGGTGAAATCAGGAGTAGGAAAAATTACAGCAAAATCGTCGGTTTATGAATCGCCTCCCTGGGGATTCCATGCCGAGGATAATTTTTGGAACCAGGTGTTGAAGGTAGAAACGGAATTCACCCCTGCTGAAGTTCTTTCAGAAATAAACAAAATTGAAAATTCATTTAACCGCAAGCGGCATTCGGAGCGTTACACTTCGCGTGAAATGGATGTGGATATTCTTTATTACGACGATATTTTTGTTGAAACCGGGGATTTAATTGTTCCTCATCCAAGATTGCACCAACGACTGTTTGTGCTGGTGCCGCTTGCCGAAATTGCGCCCGATTTTAAGCATCCGCTCTTCCGGATGACCAGCAAACAACTGCTCGAAAACTGCAAAGATGAATCGGTCATTAAAAAAGTGGATGTTTCTTTTTAAGAGTTAGTTTGAGTTATTTTACAGGATTTAATTTGAAAGTGAATCAGTAATGAAAGAAGAACCTAAAATTGAAGTAGGAATAATGGCACAGCCGGAAATAAAATTCCTGCTAAGCGGGGTGTTTAATTCAAAAAAGGAAGAGATGCCTGCCGACAGAATATACACCGCAGTGATTGAAAAGAATCATGTTGTTATTCAAAGCAATGGAGATGAGTTATATAAGGATGACTCATTTTTTCTTGTTCCAAAAAACAGCGACACCTCTTTTGAATTAAAGGAGGTAACCATCGGTGTTGATTTTCACTGGGAGCAAAAGGAAAAC
>DATFJO010000229.1:0-5898 GCA_035269145.1 Tangfeifania sp.
AACGACGGCGAAAAATACAGCCCCGAAGGAATTGAAGAGGCCATTGTGGAGCAATCGCCTTTTATTCAGCAAATGATGTTGTACAATAACCAGGATCCTTACACCTCAGCAATGGTTGTTCCCGATATTGAAGCAGTGAACCGCGAGCTCAAAAAACGCGGTATTGAACCGGGAACTGACGAAGGAAACCACGAATCGATAAAAATTTTACAGGAAGAAGTCAACCAGTATAAAAAGGGAGGAGAATACGAAAATATGTTCCCAGACCGCTGGCTGCCGGCTGCATTTGTTGTGCTGCCCGAAACGTTTAACCAGGAAAACGGACTGGTAAATGCCACCATGAAAATGGTACGTGGGAAAATATGTGAATATTTTAATATCGAACTGGAATTTTTATATACTCCTGATGCCAGAAATATTGAAAACGATGTAAATTTGACAGCCATAAAAAAGTGGAATTCATAAAACGCACCAAGTAATGATTATTGAAACACAATGCTACCCCCGCGCAGCGGTTATCGGAAATCCGTCGGATGGTTATTTCGGAAAAACCATTGCCTTTTTGTTCTCCAATTTCCAGGCAAAAGTACAGTTGTATCATACACCGGAACTCAATATTCAGCCACAGTGGCTCGACAAAACACATTTTGGAAGTATGAAAGAGCTGGTGGAAAATGTAAACACCAAAGGCTATTACGGCGGAATCCGTTTGCTGAAAGCTACCATCAAGGTTTTTTACGACTACTGCAGGGAATGCAACATTCAGCTTGACGAACGGAATTTCACCATTCGTTACGATTCCAACATCCCGCTCCGGCTGGGGCTGGCAGGTTCGAGCGCCATTATTATGGCCTGCATGAAAGCGCTGATTTCTTTTTACGGGGTTGCCATTCCAAAGCCAATACTTGCCAACCTTGTTTTGAATGTTGAAAACCAGGAACTCGGAATTGCTGCCGGTTTGCAGGACCGCGTGGCACAGGCCTACGAGCAGCCCGTTTACATGGATTTCAATAAAGAAACAATGAAAAAACAGGGGTTTGGCAATTACGAAGTGCTCGATGCCGGCAGCTTTCCGAATATGTACATCGCTTTCCGGAAAAACCTTTCGGAAGGTACCGAAGTGCTCCACAACAACCTGCGCGCCCGTTTCAATATCGGCGAAAAAGCAGTGCTGGAAGCTATGGAAAAATGGGCAGGTTTTACCGAAGATTTCAGGGAAGCATTAAAAACCCGCGACTGTAAAACGATGCATAAACTTATTGACGCCAATTTTGATTTGCGCCACAACCTCATCCCCATTTCAAAAGGAAATGTGGATATGGTGGAAACTGCGCGATCGGTTGGGGCATCGGCCAAATTCACCGGTTCCGGCGGTGCAATAATCGGAACCTATGAAGATGAAAAAATGTTTGAGAAGCTTGAAAAAGTGCTGGATGAAAAAGAAATTGAAGTAATAAAACCCAACATCGTTAACAACAATTAAAATGATAAAAAAAGCCGTAATACCCGCCGCAGGCTGGGGAACCCGATTTTTACCGATTACCAAATCGCAACCCAAAGAGATGATACCGATTGTGGACACACCCGTTATTCAGTATGTGGTGGAAGAAGCCGTGGAAAGCGGAATCACCGACATACTGATGATTATCGGGAAAGGGAAACGCGCCATTGAAGAACACTTCGACCGGAGCCCGCAATTAGAGGAATCGCTGATTGCAAAAAAACAGTATGAACTGCTGGAACAGGTTAAAAAGATTTCGCAACTGGCCAACATTCATTTTGTGTGGCAAAAAGAGATGAACGGACTGGGCGATGCCATCCGTTATGCACGCGACCATGTGGGCAATGAACCATTTGCCGTTTTACTGGGCGACACACTCATCAGCGGCGAGGGCGACCCGATTACCAAACAGCTCATAGATGTTTACGAACGTTACCGGAGTTCGGTGGTGGCGCTTGAAGAGGTGCCCCGGAATAAAGTTCACCGCTACGGTGTTATTAAAGGAAAAAAGCTGGAAAAAAACGTGATGATTGCCGAAGATTTTATTGAAAAACCTTCGGTGGAGGAAGCGCCTTCGAACCTGGCCATTGCCAGCCGCTACATTTTTACGCCCGAAATTTTCGACTACCTCGATAAAACAAAACCGGGAAAAGGCAATGAAATCCAATTAACGGATGCCATGCGCGATATGGTGAAAAAATATGCCATGTACGGGGTACGCTTTCAGGGCACCCGGTACGACATCGGCAACAAACTCGATTTCATAAAAACCAATATCATTTACGGGTTGATGCACGAGGAAATCGGCGATCATCTGCGCACCTGGTTAAAAGAATTTTCGAAAGACCTTTAAAAAAAGAGGTTCGTTAAGAGCTTTCCGTTAACATCGCACTAAAATGCGATGAAAAAGACATAGAATAAAAATATAAATTGTTGCACCGCGGCTTTAGCCCGGTAAACAAAAGCCACATAATCAGGGTTTGGCTTTAGCCATTAAATCCAAGAAAATTAACGGCTGAAGCCTGTTTTTATTCCGCACAGAATCACCGGGTTAAAACCCGGTGCAATAATTATTCTGTTTAAAATTTTTCGGATGAAGAATCTGTAATGATTTTTTCAAAAATATTTGTTGGCAAAATTGCGGGAAGTGACAAAAATCAGTTGCATCCTTCCCGTTTAAATGCAAAGAATTTATACATTTGAAAACAGCTTAAGCAAGTATCGCAATGAACGTTCTGCGCGATTCATGCCCTGTCATTAGTTTGACAGGGCTTTTTTGTGGGGGAAAATGAAAATTTTGTACGCTGATATACTGACCAAAACCATTTAAGCTCTCTGCGGTTTAATTTCTATCTGGCCGCCAATTGCTTTTAATACCTTCATTATAGTCTCAAATTGAGGTTTTGCCCCATCTGATAAAGCTTTGTATAAGCTTGGTCTGCTGAGTCCTGTTTCTTCAGCAATTTTTGTCATTCCAATTGCCTTTGCGATATGACCAATTGCTGCTATTACATCAGAATTATCTCCTTCTTCCAAAACAGTATTGAGATATTCCGCAATCATTTCATTACTATCTAAATAATCTGCGATATCAAATTTTGAAGCTTCCATATCTCTATATTTTTAATCTTTTTAAAATTCTCCCGGCCTTTTCAATGTCTTTATGTTGGGTCGATTTATCTCCTCCTACAAGCAGAATAATTATTTTTCTGTCCTTTTCTTTGAAATAGACCCTGTATCCTTTGGCATGGTTAATTTTTAATTCATAAACTCCATTCCCAACAGGTTTGCAGTCTCCAAAATGACCGTCTTTTTCAATTTTCTGAATTCTGAATAAAACCTTTGCTTTGGCTCTTAAATCTTTCAGTTTTCGGAGCCATTTATCAAATTCAGCCGTTTTTTCAATAAAATACATTTAAACTTGTATTCATTCGGATACAAATTTATACAATCTTTTCTAATTCTGAAACGCTTAATCAGAAATCGCAACAGGTGCTCTGCGCTATTCATGCCCCGTCATTAGTTTGACAGGGCTTTTTTGTGCGCAACCGGATTGAAATATTCAATTTTTTATTTGGGTTGCCTCTTTAGTTTATTGTTAGTCCTAATTTTTTTCCTAATCCTTCCTCGAAAATTTTAAACAGGGTAGAAATTTGAATGTCAATTTTTCCATTTTCAAGTCGGGATATATAACTTTTTTTAGTCCCAGTTTTTTTTTGCAAGGTCATCTTGTGTAAGATTTGCTTTTTTTCTTGCTTCTTTTATCATTTCTCCAACAATAAAAGCTTTCGCTTTTACCTCAAATTCATCACGTTTTTTCTGTTCCCGGTTTTCCGTATTTGATGTCCAGTAATTCATCAAAATTTGTTGCATCTTTTATTGTTTTCATTTTCCTTCTTCTTTTATATTTTTGAAATAATCCTCTTTTATTTTCAATATACTACAAAACATTTAGCGCTATGAAATACATGAATTTACCGCCATAGCCGGGTTGAAATTCGCACAATGTTACCGCAAGTATTTTAGATGTCAATTGAGATTTTTACTTTTCCACCAAGTCCTTTCTCAACAATATCGTACAATGTTTTTAAAGTCAAATTACTTCCATTGTTTTCAACTCTTGAAATGTAAGTCCGTTTTTTCTCCAATTTTTCAGCCAACTGGCTTTGGGTCATATTTTTTAGTTCTCGTGCTTCTCTTAGTTTTAACCCAATTTGGAAAGCTTCAAAGTCTCTTTCCAATTCATCTCGTCTTTCAGTGCCTTTTTCTCCGTAAACTCTATCTTTTATTTCAGACCAACTTGTTGTTTTCATTTTTTGTCCTCCTTTTGTTTTTCAGTGAAATATTCAGACATTAGTCGAGTTGCTTTTTCAATCTCTTTTTTTGGGGTCTTTTGAGTTTTCTTTTGAAATCCGTTTAATAGAATTACAAGTTTTCCCTCGTCAAAAAAGCAAAATACTCTCCAAATATTTGAACCTAATTTAATTCTTGCTTCAAAAAGTCCAGGTGTTCCAGCAATATATTTAAAGTATTGAGCAGGAATCCTTTCGTAAGTTTCAATAATCTCAATGACTTTATAAATTTTATTTTGGATTTTAATCGGTTGTTTTATCAAAAAATCCTCAAAATAATTTCGATATGCAATTACCTCTCTGACTTTTGTCATACAACAAAGGTAACTTATAAGTTTCCTATTTCAAAATATTGTAAATTAGAATATCCATTTTTTAATATTTGCGGTAACCATGTTGCCCGTAATCCAAAACTATACAATATTTCTTTATAGCGGAAATATTGTCAACCTTCTTATTTTGTATTTCTATTCGTGAACATACTCCCAAACCATCAAATTTGCAAAAACAGGTTGCGGGCATACTCCCAAAGGTTGAAAATACACCGGGGAAAGATTTGGACAAACGTACAAACACTCGCCGGCTAAAAATGAAGATTTGTTCGCCTTTTATATTTTGTTGGTATTATCGCTGGTGAAAAAATTTCTGCATCGAAGGATATTGAACCGGTGATTTTGAGTCACCATCTCAATTTCGGAAAGGCGGACCGCGCTTCGAGGCAGCGGCCTCTTCGTCCCCCGTTGGTTGCTGATCTGGTTTTGGAAAACATGACTTGAATACCAAAGGGGGATTCAGGGGGATTGGGAATATCTTCATTTTTTGTATTTTTAAAAGTAAAAATGTCAGCCAAATACAACAAAAATCTAAAACACCTGGCCCGAGAACTGAGGAAACACGGCACCAAAGCAGAGGCGATTCTATGGCGTGATGTTTTGAAAGCAAAAAAAATATGGCCGTATCAATTTAACAGGCAATATCCGATTGATAATTACATCGTAGATTTTATCAGCCGAAAACTGAAACTGATAATTGAAATTGATGGTTCATCACACCTCGTCAAAGAAAGTGACGATTACGAACGCCAGAAATTTCTGGAAGATGAAGGTTTTACTGTGCTGAGATTCTCCGAAAGCAGAGTCATTTACCGCATTGACGAAGTGGTTGCCGAAATTGACTATGCGATCCAATGTCTTGAGCAGGAGCTGGAAGACCGGAAAATGAAATAGAATTTTTGAATCCCCCTTTAATTCCCCCTTTGAAAATCATAATCTGCGCTTCAAAATAATTATACCATTCAAAGGGGGACGCGCTCCGAGGCAGCGGCTTCTTCGTCCCCCGTTGGTTGCTGATCTGGTTTTGGAAAACATAAGTTAAATACCAAAGGGGATCCAGGGGATTGGGCACAGTATTCATTCTGAGAATTTGTTATTTCCAACCCGGTGGACATCATTCAATCAGGCAGGGCACATGCACTTTATAAAGAATTTGGCCTTTTGTTTACAGATTGAAAGTCTTCAATTCAGCTTCCCCGGCTTTTAAATAAAA
>DATFJO010000230.1:0-18230 GCA_035269145.1 Tangfeifania sp.
CGGCCGGATTATCGTTTGATGAAGCCAATGAAATGATGGTCTCTCACCCCGAACTTTTCAGGGAGAAAGTGTATGACTCATTAAAACGGCAGGTCAGCGCCATCAATAAATTAACGGAACAAGGCATGTATTTCTGGGATTACGGGAATGCCTTTTTGCTCGAAGCGAGCCGTGCCGGGGCCGATATTTTCGCAAGCGATGGCGAATTCCGATACCCGTCTTACGTGCAGGACATTATGGGCCCGCTGTTTTTCGATTACGGATTCGGTCCGTTCCGGTGGGTTTGTACATCAGGGAAGTCGGAAGATTTGGAAAAGACCGACGAAATTGCAGTAATGGTACTGAAAGAACTGGCCGAAGCTGCCCCGGCAGAAATTCAGCAGCAAATGACCGACAATGTACACTGGATTCGCGAAGCCGGGAAAAATAAAATGGTAGTTGGTTCGCAGGCGCGTATTCTTTATGCCGACTGCAACGGCCGAACACTGATTGCCAAAGCATTTAACGATGCCATCAGCAAGGGAATTATTTCTGCCCCGATTGTTCTGGGGCGTGATCACCACGATGTTTCGGGCACCGATTCGCCGTATCGCGAAACATCGAATATTTACGACGGCTCAGCGCTGACAGCCGACATGGCGGTGCAAAATTTTGTGGGCGACAGTTTCCGTGGCGCCACGTGGGTGTCGTTGCACAACGGCGGCGGCGTGGGTTGGGGCGAAGTTATCAATGGCGGATTCGGACTCACCATCGATGGCAGTGCGGACGCCGAACGCCGCCTGACCAACATGCTCCACTGGGACGTAAACAACGGAATTGCCCGCCGAAGCTGGGCACAAAACAAACCGGCGCGGTTTGCCATCGAGCGGGCCATGATGGTTAATCCGAAATTGAAAGTTACATTGGCAAATGAAGCAGATGAGAAATTGCTGGACAATTTGTTTTAATTTACAAAATATGTATCCTGAAAAGCCGTTTTAGAAAAAAACCATAAAATTTATCGACATGCAAAAACTAACTGCCTTTTCATTCATCCTGTTAGTCTTAACAAGCTTTGTAAATGCACAGGAATCATCAACCACCACATTTAAGATTTATTACAACTTCAACAAAACGGTTTTTAACACCACTTTCGATCTGGAAAGCAACAATTACTCAGCAATTGAATACGACTTAAACACATTTAGTTTGGGAGAGCTTTCACTGGCTCTGAACATTCGAAATAATGCTCGCTGGGCACAAGAAGTCGAGCTCATGCCGCTGAGTTTTCATAAAACCGATTTTCAGCAAACACAAATTGAAAGAAGCATCGCATCAGCAGAACTCAGCAGCGAAACATTCAATGTATGGAAATCACGGCTGCGTTACCAGTTGAACTATTACCTGACCGATGGAAATAAAATTGATTTTTACCTCGGATTATCGTCCGCATTGAATTACCAGCTTTTTGCAAAGAATCCGAGAAATTCGTACGAATTTAGAAACAGGCTCACCAAAGCCGGATTAGTCATTGGAATCACACCCGGAATTGAATTTCCAATCTCCGAAAAATTAAATATTACAGTTGACGGAACTTACGGAATTTTAGGTCTAAACCTAAACAGACAAAATACCAACAATCCATCGCTCAGTATGGCCGACAGAAAACAGAACAACTTTAGTGTCGATTTTGGGCGACAGGGATATCAACTTAGGGTTGGCCTGGGTTATACCGATTAGAAATTAAACTGAGCCTTTGGTTCGCAAACTCCCAATGGCTCTCTAATTTTCTATCGGCATTAACCATTGTAATCTCCAAGTTTCGCAAAAGCTCACTTTGAAATACAATTGGTATTACAGGTTCTGACCAATGGGTAATACCTTTTTGACAAATACGTTTTCGAACTAAAAGAATATACTTGATTTATATATTAAAAAGATATACCTTTAAGCAATAAATTTTGAAAAATGAAAACAGTATCATTAAAAATAGACGACTCCATTTTTGGCGAAACAGAAAAAATACTGACACGGATAAAAAAACCCCGCAACCGCTACATTAATGAAGCACTTGAACATTATAATAAAATTCAGCGAAAAAAAATCCTTGAAGAAAAGCTCAAAAAGGAATCGGAAATGGTGAAAGAGGAATCTGTATCGGTACTTAAAGATTTTGAGGAGATTGATTATGCCGATTAAACAATTTGAAATCTGGATTGCAGATTTAAATCCACAGATTGGAACTGAACCTGGCAAAACACGGCCGGTCGTGGTCATTCAGACTGATTTGCTCAATAAAATTCCTCATCCGGCAACTATTATTTGCCCTGTAACCACAAAGGTTAAAAAGAGCTCTGAAATTTTAAGGGTACATCTAAAAAAAGGAACAGCAAACCTGCAACAGGCTTGCGATATCATGATTGATCAAATAAGGGCGATAGACAATAAAAGGCTGACCAGAAAAATAGGCGTTCTGCCTGAAGGTCTAATCGAAAAAGTAAAAGAAAACATACAGATTGTACTCGATCTTGAGTAAGAATAGTACTGATAAATTCCGCTCAGATTTTTCCCGCAATCATTCCGGAAAAATCATCGAATAGGGCCGGTCGATTTCACGGCGAAGTTCATCAAGGCCAATGTTGCGGCTTTTGCGAATGGTTTCGCGGCCGTCGAAAAACACCAAAATTGTGGGCGCGGTAAAAACCTGGTGCTGGCCGGCAATATCGGGCAACACATCCGATTTTACATACACCATTTTCAGTTGCGGGAATTCGCTTTGAACCAGTTCATCCACTTTTGGCTTGAGTACTTTGCACACATTGCAGGCGTCGGTGGAAAAGTAGGCCAGCAAAGCCAGCTCTTTCTGCTTCAATTGGTTAAACTCATCGAGTGATTTGATTTCAATAAACATGACGCAACATTTAATATTGATTGGTAGTTAGCATCACCAGCGTGCAGGCTTCAATGGCTTCAATTCCTTCCTTTTCCAACTTGCTGTATAGTTCCGGGTTTTCAGCTCCCGGGTTGAAAATAACCCGCTTTGGTTTCAGATTGAGCAGCGGTTCGTAATACTCTGGCTGACGTGGCGCCCCCACGTACATTGTTACGGTGTGAATGTCTTCATCTTTAGGAAACTCTGTCTGAATCTCCACATCCTCCACTTCATTTTTCCGTTTGGCCAGTGCCACTACATCGTGCCCGTGCGAACGCAGCGATGAAACCGCCCGGTAGGAATACCTGTGCGGTTTGGGACTTGCTCCTATTACCAATGTTTTTTTACTCATGATTTTCGTTCTTCCAGCAACACTACAGCCAGTGCCGAAATTCCTTCTTCGCGCCCTTCAAATCCCATTGTTTCAGTAGTTGTCGCTTTTACCGAGATTTGGTCCGAATCGATTCCAAGCACTTCAGCCATTGTTTGTTCCATTTCAGGAATAAAAGGTTTTAATTTGGGTTTTTGAGCGCTGATTGTGGAATCGATATTAACTATTTCAAAACCTTTCTCCTGAACAAGCTGGTACGATCTTTCCAACAGCAATTTGCTGTCGATGTTTTTGAATTCAGAGGAATTGTCGGGAAAGTGTGTACCGATATCGCCCAGTTTCAGAGCTCCCAAAAGTGCGTCGCAAATGGCGTGAATCAGGACATCGCCATCGGAATGGGCGACTGTTCCTTTGGTGTGCGGAATTAAAATACCTCCCAGCCACAAAGTTTCACCTTTGGCCAGCCTGTGTACATCGTATCCCTGTCCAATCCGGAAGCTCATCAGTTTTGGTTATCGAAAGCGTCAACATCAAATGAGAGGGTAAACCTCAGGGTATTTTCCAGCGGATGGTTTCGCTGTGTTGGCAGAAGGTAGGAAAAATCGAGCGCAAACACATTGAGTCGCAAACCGGCGCCTGCCGTCAGAAATTTCCTGTTTCCCTTATTTTCGTGCTCGTAAAAGTAACCGGCCCTTAAAGCAAATTGCTTGTTGTACCAGTATTCAACTCCAAGCGACAGGTTAATTTCCTGCAGCTCTTCTTCAAATCCGCCGGGTGCATCGGTAAAAGATGAAAATATTCCGGCGATAGGAGATTTGTCAGAATTAATTCCTCCGGGATAAATTACATCACCATCGCCAAAACCGATGGAATCTCTTGGTGGAGTCGGCACCAGTAATTTATTGGCTTCCACAGTAAAAGAAAAAGTATTGTACTGATCCAGCTCAGTGGTATAAGCAGCTCCGAGTTTCAGCATAGTAGGAATAAAATCTTTCACCTCGCCGTCGGTATAAGAAATTTTTGCACCGATATTCTGGATGTTTATTCCTGCTGAGAAAATATTGTCTTTCCGGTTTGCCCTGAATTCATTGTGGTAGTAAAAAGCCACGTCGGCAGCATAAGAGTTTCCGGCTTTTGATTCCACTCCGTTAATCAACTGCCCGCCGGTTAAGTCAGAACGGATATAACGTAAGGCAACAGCTCCTGAAAACACTTCGGACAGCAGCCGGGTGTACCCTAAATCGATGGCAAATTCATTCGGACTTTGCTGGCCCATAAACTGTCCGAAATCACTGGTAAAAACAATGTCTCCCAGCGAGAAGTAGCGCAAAGAACTGCTGACAGTTTGTACGTCGTCAATTTTTTTGTAACCAACCAGGTATGCCAGGTTTATGTCGTCTACCAGCGCACGCAGCCACGGCGAGTATGATAAACTAACGCCCATCTCACTTTCGATAAATGCATATTTTGCAGGATTCCAGTGCTGCGAATTCAGGTCGGGCGTAGTTCCCACACCTGCATCTCCCATACCTCCGGCACGGGAATCGGGTGTGATTGACAAAAACGGAACTGCTGTTGTAATGGTATTTGCCCCTGATGTGGTGGCCTGTCCGCTGGCATTTTCAACAAAAACAGCGATGAGCGCAATAACAAACGAAATTTGGATAAATCTGATCATACTTATTAAAATTGAGCGTTGCAAATATATAAATTGTAGCCAATGCAACAATTGACTAAAGTTAGAGAACGGGCAAATTTTACAAAAAGTACATTCAGGCTTAAAATTTATCTCCCAATCAGCATTTTGCCTGAATGCGAAGTAATTACTCCATCTTCATTTTGTGCGGTTATTTTATAAATGTATATACCGCTTCGCAGTTGAATTCCCAGTTCATTTAAATCCCACCTCACGGGATTAGCGGAAGTTCCGTTGGAGCCCACTTCGGTAGTAAAATAATCTACCTTCCGCCCGGTCTGATCAAACACCTCGAAAACTGTTTCAAGCCTGGCATCGGCCTGGTTGTGTTCAAACGTGAAAAATGTATAATCGTAAACCGGATTGGGGTAATTTGTCACTCCCGAAATCACAAAATCGCCCGATACCTCAAACTCAATTTCAACTTCAGTGGAATTATTGGCCACATCCCAGGCTTTAAGTGTCAGCGTATGTTTTCCAACCGGTAAGTTTTTCATCGGATAATTCAGAATGCCGGAAGTGTATTCTCCCGGATTGGCTTCGTAGTAATTATTCAGAACAATCACATTGGAGTAATCACCGTCGATAACGGCAGTAATGTCGTGCCCGATGCCAGTGCCGGCAGTATTGATTCCGTTTTCATCGGAAAGATTTGCCAGCAATGTCGGATTTTTGCTCACCTTATCACCCGAACGGAATTCTTCCGAATCGAGAAACAACTGTATTTCCGGCCCCTCATTGTCTGTGATGTCGGCTCCCGGTCCGCCAATATAAAAATTACTGAATGCTCCGTTGGCATCCACCTCGCCATTGGTAGCATAGTAAATAATTTTTCCTTCACCCAGGCTGTAGGAAATATCTTTGGGAACCACAAAACTAAAAGTAAACTCTCCGTTAACAACATCCGTCTCTCCTTTGTAAATGATGTTTTCCTGAACCTTAAATTCCACAGGATTGTATCCACCATTGCCCAGGGTTTCCATCATCACGGCCTTATCGAAAACCGTGGGTGTTATTTCTCCTGAAAAATCATTCAGCTTTTCGCCGTTGTAATCTTCAATATGACCTGAAACAGTAACTTTCTGAAGGGCTCCCAATGTATCGGCTTCACTAATTGCATCGCGTCCGTTTACCGAAGTGGTAACCACTTTGTATTGCGGGTAAGACAGTTTCAGTGCCGGGTCGGCCAGCAAGCTGAAATTTCTCTTATTGGTAGTATTAATGGTATTAATTTTTGCCAGGCGCATTACATCTCCCATGCGGTAATGCTCGCCGTTTTCATCTTTTTGAAATACATGTTCATAAAAACTGCGGCTCAGGTAGAAATTTGAAAAAGCAAAAACGAGCCGTGTGGTTGAGAAAAGCCCGATTCCACCGCCTGTGGGGTTTAACAAAACATACTCGCCGGCAGAAGTTTCATCCGAATCAAACCGGCTGAATTCACAGGTAGCTGTTACAAAAATGGGCAAGGTACTGGCATTCGACCACGAATTGATATTACTGATATCCAGTACTTTTTCGTCGGCCATAAAACGCTCGTTGGCATGCCCTACATAATTCAAAATCAACACACCGTTTTTCACACGCTCGTTGATAGCCTCGGTTACAGCGGGGTAACTTTCGCCCCCCGGTCCGGTAATCTGCGGGTAAGCATCTAAGTAAATTTTATCGGTAATAAACTCGGGGTGGTTGGCGTTGATTTTATTGGCAAGTTTTTCGGAATCAGTCATGTGAAACGGCTGATTTTTGTCCTGGTCGTCGCCAATAAAACTCACCACATTTCGCCAGTCGCCAAGAGCTTCAGAAGAATAATAGTTCTGAATTTTATTTAACACCAGCTCCGCCTCAAACACAGTTGAAGCAGGGATTCTCCCGATTCCCAAATCAACCGCTCCGTTATACACGCTTTCGTCTGCATCGAGCATCACAAAATAATCGTCGGTAACAAAGGAAGCCACCGGATTGAGTGAGTTTTCCGACTGGAAAGTGGGAATAAAATTGTGGCTGTCGGCATTGATGTTCCGGTTGTCGTAACTTCCATCGCCAAAAAGCAGCACATATTTTAAACCGTTGTTGCGGTCGTAAAACATTTTTATGAAGTTACGGATTCCGGTGGCGCTTTTCATTCCGGAACTAAATTCATTAAAAACTTTTTCAGAAGAAACCACTTCCACACTCATTCCATCGTAGCTCCGGTGAAAATTGGCCAGTTTTTCAGCAGTATTCAAAAATACCGGATGAGAAACAATCAGAAACTCCGGTGTTTGTAAACTGTGCAGGTTCTGGTTGGAAACTTTGCCAATTAGTTCCGGTTCCGGGAAAGTTCCGTCAGGATTAAATGCCACAAATTCATTTGCCTGGGCTGCAACAACTTTTCCAACGGCTTCGTTTCCGCTGACATTAACCGGAATTTCTTTCGCATGAAAGGCATCAGAAACATCCCACACTTTTAAATTTGAGGAAGCCGTTTCAATCTTAAATTCAAGAATATTATCGTTCCCGCCAGGTAGTTTTTCCCGAAAAAACAGCACTTCATTATCCAGTTTCAGCTTTCGCCGGTAGTTTATTTCTATAAAATCGAGCCAGGCTTCGGCATTCGAAGAATTGCCAAAATATTTTAAAACTGCATCCAGCGAACCCGACGCTGGAGGCAACATTGAAAACCGGGCTTCCCGCAAATCAGCATATTTATCAACCGCATCCGATGTATTTACCCTGAAAAAATTCAAAGTTCCCAATTCCGTCTGATTAGCTGAAACCTCCATATTCGAAGTGGCTGAGGACCTGGCCGCTGCCTTTACCCTGACAGAAATCTCCTGAGATTCAACAGGATTTAAAACCGGCAATGATATATTTTTTACCGAGCTGTGGATAAATTTCCCTCCAAACCATTGCTTGCCGGAATGTAAAAGATTATAGATTTCTTTTTCATAAAGAACAAAATCATCAAAATCTGTTATTGAAATAGCAGGTTCTTCTAAAGGCGCAGTTAGCGGTTCCACATTTTTCAAATTCCCAACATCTTCAGTCAGAAAAAAACTGCCATTTTTTGAATAGGTGTTTGTGCTGTGCTCAAAGTATTGATCGCCTGCATTGCGTTTCCACCGGACAGTGCCGGGGGCATAAAAAAACAAACAATCTGTTCCGTTGTTTTCTCCGTGCCAAACTGCAACTTGTGGCAAATCATCATAAATTATTTCACCCGGATTCTCTGGAAGAATGGTTCCTCCGGCTCCAAAAACCTTTACCTGCGCCGGATTTGAAAATCCCCATTCAGTTAGTTTTGAATAAGGTATTTTATAAATTCCTTTTTCTGAAGTGCTGATCTTTTGCCAGTTTCCGCGGCTTAAAACCGATTCGGTTTTCCAGTTGTAATTAGTTACAAGAGCCGACTTTTGTGTAACAGGAACCTGTTTCAACTCAAATGCCTTCAGAATTTTTATTTTGCCGCCTTCCCGGACAACAGCCGGAATCCGTAATTCAATTTTACGGGTGTTCCCCGATTTTAGTGTGAATTTTTCAACAGTGATATCTTCAGGAATATTGGCTGATTTTATAAATACGCTGTCGGCTTTTATCTCCTTAAAAACCGGATTTTTGATTTCAAAATGAATGTCGCTGTTTTGATTTTCAGGAAAAATAATCCGTGAAAAATAAGGAACCATGCTTTGAGGAGAATTCGGGTAAACAGCATTTTCAAATGATAAACCTAGGCTGTTTTCAGTATTTAATCCTGTAAATTCAATTTTTTGCCAGTCAAGCGAAATAAATTCCCTCCGAACATCGTTTGCTGAGAAACTGAATAAAACAATTAGTAAAAAGAATAAATATTTGTTCATCATCGCTATAGTGGCAAATTTGTTTTTAAAACGTTATTTGAAAATAAATATTGCAAGTTTAACCATTTACAATAAAACAATTATTTTTGTAAATTGACGAGCAAATTTAGAGATTTAGAGAGATGATTTAAAAACTTACAAATTAAAAACTGAACAAAACAATAAGAATTCAACAAATCAGTTATATTTGTGACAATCAGATAAAAATGAAAAACACTAATTTAATGAAGCTAAAAACAATTTCTCTGCTGTTTTTAGCCGCATTCGTTTCAGGATGTGGGTTGTTTGGCAACGGAGGTGGACAGGCATCACGAACCACCGGATGGGAATACAATTCAGAAGAAACGGGCAATATCCCCTATCTTTCGGGTTACGAACAGGAAGCAGGCCCCGGTTTGGTATTTATCCAGGGCGGCACTTTTACAATGGGCCGCGTGGAGCAAGATGTAATGTACCAGTGGGACAATCATCCGCGAAGGGTTACAGTAGCGTCATTTTACATGGACGAAACTGAAGTGTCGAATCAGGATTTCAGGGAATATGTTTTCTGGCTCAGAAGAATGTATCCCAATGATCCCGAAAAAATCAGGGCAGCGACTCCCGACAGTTCTGTATGGCGGGAAGAACTCGCCTACAATGAACCCTACGTAAACAATTATTTCAGGCATCCGGCCTACAGCGATTATCCGGTTGTTGGTATAACGTGGGAGCAGGCAGAAAAATACTGCTCATGGAGGACCGATCGTGTAAATGAAAAAATTCTTGTTGAACGCGGAATTCTGCAACATGACGACGGTCAGGGCGGACAGAATGTATTTACGACTGATGCCTACCTGGCAGGTTTATATGCCGGAACAGAAGGCGAAGATCCGCAGGAAGCTCCTGACGGAACCACACGCCGGGTAAGATGGGAAGACGGAATTATGCTTCCGAATTACCGACTGCCAACCGAGGCAGAATGGGAATATGCAGCCTACGGTTTGATTGGCAACGTGGAAGATGAAATTCTTACCGACCGGAAATTCTATCCATGGAACGGAGCCTACCTGAGAGAAGATGACAGAAAAAACAAAGGCAGACTGAAAGCCAACTTTACCCGCGGTCGTGGTGACCTCATGGGTATGGCCGGAGCCTTAAACGATAACGCCGATATTACTTCTCCTGTATTCTCTTATGATCCCAACGATTACGGACTTTATTGCATGTCGGGTAACGTGAACGAATGGGTTTCAGACGTTTACCGTCCGTTGTCATTCATGGACGTGAATGAATTCCAGCCATTCAGGGGAACTGTTGTCACAGAATACCGGCGAGATGCCAACGGCGATTTGATTCGTAATGAATACGGGGAACTGGTAAAAGATACCATTGCCGATTACCGAAATTTCGAAGACGGCAACGCCGATTCGCAGATTGTGGAATCAGGCGACTGGAATGCTGCCGATGAAAACAGAACAACCAACGATATGTATGTTAAAGATGACCGTCAGGGATATTTCTCATCACTTATCAGCGATGAAGTAAGAGTTTACAAAGGCGGCTCGTGGAAAGATCGTCCTTACTGGCTGGTGCCCGGAACAAGACGCTACCTCGAGCAAACCAGAGCTCAAAGCGACATTGGTTTCCGCTGTGCCATGACAAGAGTTGGAAGTCCTGAAGGATTCTAAAGAAATTATAACGTTCACCACAAACCTCATTTTTAACCGAATGAGGTTTTTTTATTTCCGATATGACCATCGAAAAAATTTACAGCATTTTTAAAAATTCGGCACAGGTAGTTACCGACAGCCGGAAAATTGTTGAAGGTTCCCTGTTTTTTGCCCTGAAAGGAGAAAAATTTAACGGCAATGAATATGCAGCCGAAGCACTTGAAAAAGGAGCTTCTTATGCCATTATTGACGAAGAAGAATACGTAAAAGATGAACGGACAATTTTGGTAGATGATGTTCTTGAAACGCTTCAGCATCTGGCAAATTTTCACAGAAAACAATTGGGTACCCCCATTCTGGCAATTACCGGATCAAACGGTAAAACCACCACCAAAGAATTAATATCAGCCGTTTTGTCAACCAAATACAATATCAGTTTCACCCAGGGAAATTTGAACAACCACATTGGAGTGCCTTTAACGCTTCTTGCAATGGATGAAAAAACAGAAATCGGGATTGTGGAAATGGGCGCCAATCACCCGGGTGAAATTGGAATGCTGTCAGAAATTACCGATCCGGATTACGGAATCATTACAAACATTGGCAAGGCGCACTTAGAGGGTTTTGGTTCGTTCGAAGCCATAAAAAAAACAAAGGCAGAACTTTTCGATTATCTGAAAAAGAAAAAAGGAACTATATTTTACAACAGAGAAAATCCGATACTAACTGAAATTACTCAAAACATTTCAAATAAAATCAGCTTCGGAACATCGGGTGCCGACTTAAACGGGGAACCTGTGCAGTCGCCGCCATTTATTCATGTAAAAGCGAAATTTCCAAAGGGAATTCTGTATCTCAATTCAAAACTTACAGGGAGTTACAATTTTGAAAACATTATGGCTGCGGCCTGTATCGGTCATTATTTCAAAGTCGATCCGCTAAACATTCAAACGGCCATTAAAAACTATTCGCCTCAAAATAACCGGTCGCAACTGATTGAAAAAAACGGATTGAAAATAATAATGGATGCCTACAATGCCAATCCAACCAGCATGCAGGCATCCATCGAAAGTTTCAATACATCTTTTTCAAATCCGAGATTCCTGATTCTGGGAGACATGCTCGAGCTTGGTGATGACGCACAAGCTGAGCACATGAAAATACTTGCAGAAATAAAAAAACACTCCTTCACAGAAGTGTTTCTTGCAGGACCTGTTTTTGCTGCGGCAGCAAATAACTATCCCTTCAAATCATTCGGAAATTCAGCAGAACTTTGTCAGTTTCTCGCCAAAAACCCATTAAAAGAAGGAGCAGTCCTTATTAAAGGATCCCGGGGGATCCAACTTGAAAAAGTGCTGCAATATCTTTAATTACTTTCCGGTTTTTCAACATTCAGCACATCAGCGATGGCTTTTTCAAACGTGTCTTTTGGCAACGCTCCCATAGCCATTTGCGGCTGGCCTTCGACAGGCACAAACAACAACGACGGAATGCTCTGAATACCAAACATACCTGCCAGTTCCTGTTCTTTTTCAGTGTCAACTTTGTAAATAACGATTTTATCGCCGTATTCTTCCTGCAATTCTTCCAAAACAGGGGCTACCATTTTACATGGGCCACACCAGTCGGCATAAAAGTCAATCAGCGCCGGCTTATCGCCTTCGTATTTCCACTCTTTGTTTTCTTCAAAATTGAATACTTTCTCTTTAAAACTCTCTTTTGTTAAAAATTCCAACATATCAAAAAATTTAAATTATTTCGTATTTAAAAATCTACATATATAAATGTGTCAAATATAATGCCACTGCATCTCTCACAAAATATAAACCATGAGTTTAGACAAATAGTTGTAATTTTGTCACGATTTTTTTCATAGTTGACAGAAAACATTAACATTTGCTCCAATTTTGGCAGAATAATGAACGAACAGTTAAAAAGCAAAATATTCGGGACAATATCAAATGCAGCGTCAGATTTAAACCAGGAAACGTATGTAATTGGCGGATTTGTCCGTGACCTGTATTTGAAACGCCCTTCGAAAGACATCGATATTGTAACCCTTGGAAGTGGAATCAAACTGGCGGAACATGTTGCTAAAAAATTAACGCCCAGTCCGCAGGTTAACGTTTTTAAAAATTTTGGAACCGCCCAATTAAAGTATAAAAATTACGAAGTTGAATTTGTGGGTGCCCGCAAGGAATCGTATCAGCGCAATTCAAGAAAACCAATTGTTGAAAACGGAACACTCGAAGACGACCAGAACAGGCGCGATTTTACAATCAATGCACTGGCACTCGGGCTAAACCAGCACAATTACGGTAACCTGATTGACCCGTTTGGCGGCATAAAGGATTTAAATGAAAAAATCATCCGGACCCCACTCGACCCGGACATTACTTTTTCCGACGATCCGCTCAGAATGATGCGTGCCATCAGGTTCTCGACCCAGCTCGGGTTTGAGATTGAACCAAAAACGTTACAGGCTATTGCCAAAAACCGGGAACGGATAAAAATTGTTTCCGGCGAACGTGTTGCCGATGAACTGAATAAAATGATGCTTTCATCCAAACCGTCAGTCGGATTCAAACTGCTCGACGAAACCGGTCTGCTCAAAATTATTTTTCCGGAACTGGCAGATATGAAGGGAGTGGATGTAGTGAAAGGAATCGGGCATAAAGATAATTTCTACCATACTTTGGAGGTGCTCGACCGAATTGCGCCAAATACTGATAATTTATGGCTGCGATGGGCGGCGCTTTTGCACGATATTGGCAAGCCTCCGACCAAAAAATATATTGAAGGCCAAGGCTGGACTTTCCATTCACACAACTTTGTAGGGGTAAAAATGATACCCCGCATTTTCAGAAAGCTGAAACTTCCGCTCAACGAAAAAATGAAATATGTGCAAAAAATGGTCAGTTTGCATATGCGCCCGATTGTACTCTCGGAAGACGAAGTGAGTGATTCGGCAGTACGCCGGTTACTTTTTGAAACAGGTAACGACATCGATGAACTAATGACTCTGTGCGAAGCCGACATAACTTCGAAAAACCCGGAAAAAGTTAGGCGATACATGAAAAACTTCAAAATTGTGCGGCGCAAACTTAAAGAAATTGAAGAGAAAGATGCAATCCGTAATTTTCAGCCACCTGTTTCGGGAGAACTGATTATGGAAACTTTCAGGCTGCCGCCAAGCCGGGAAGTAGGCATTATAAAAGACGCCATAAAAGATGCTATCCTCGATGGGGAAATTCATAACAATTTTGAGGAAGCGTACAGTTTTATGCTAAAAAAAGCGAAAGAACTTGGTATTGAAAAGAGAAATTAAGGTGTTGTTTTCAACCGTAACAGAACCGGAAGGTGGTCGCTGAAACCTCCGTTATACCTGTAACCAATAAAAGTACGGTTCGTTTTTATTCCTCCGTATCGTTCATCTTTTTCAAGCAAAAAAGGGAGCTTTACAATTTGAGCCAACTGTGAACTGGTAGTAAAACCCGAATCATCCAGCAAAAGCGAACCGGAGACCATTACCTGATCAAAAACCGACCATTGGGACTGGTATTTTATGGTTCCGATTTCCTCACTTGTCCATTTTTCTGACAGATTTACAATATCGGCGTGACCAAATTTTTCTTCCACATCTTTTGTCTTTAAAAAACGGGCTATACTTTCATCCTGCGGCTGATCGTTAAAATCTCCCATCAGAATAACCTTGGGATTACTGTGATTTACCTGCAGGGTATCGTAAAGATTTCGCAAAGTTTGAGCAGCCAGGTTTCTTAACGACTGCGTTTCCAGCAAACCGCCATACCTCGATGGCCAGTGATTTACAAAAAAATGCAGTGTGTCGGTTTCATTTAAAATCCCCGATACGTAAAGTATTTCGCGTGTTTTTTCAACAGCACCTCTTTCATGCAATAAAGGATGATACCGGTAGAAAAGCGGGTAGAAAACATCTTCGTTGTATATCAATGCAACATCGATACCACGTTCGTCCGGCGATTCTTTGTGAATAATTTTATAGGGATACCTTTTGAGAGGAGTGTCGGTTAAAAGTTTTTCAAGAACGAAGCGGTTTTCAATTTCACAAAGTCCAATCACCTGGGGAGGTTCCCATCCCGATGAATTCAAAATCACTTTGGATATATTCAGCAGCTTTTCATTTAGCTTACTGTTTGTCCAGCGCCGATCGCCCCCGGGAGTAAATTCTTCATCGATGGTTGCCGAATCGTCTTGAGTATCGAATAAATTTTCGACATTGTAAAATAAAACCGAAAAAGCATCAGGGTGGTTTTGTGCATAGATTTGAACAGAAAAAATCAGAAAAGCAGTAAGGGAAAGAAAAAACCTATTCTTCATCTTTCTTTTTCTCGATTCGTTCGAATGCGCCGAGATCGGGACCATCTTCACCTGTGCGGTCCTTGTTCATAATATCGAGCGGGAATTTCTCTGCATATTCTTCTTTTCCAATGTCTTTGGCGGCTGACAAAGTATCCAGAGAATAGTCGTATTCTTCAAACGGATCGACAAAATTCGGTTTATAATTTGCGCCTTTCCATACGCTTTTAAAATTGTCGTTGTTTGAAATATTGAAAGTATCGGGAACCTGGATAATGCAATGATCGAATTCGTAATTAAAAACATTTTCCATGTTGTTCCCCAGTTCAATTTCTTTGGCATTGTTTCCATAAATAATGCTGTTGCCAAAAAAGGCTTTCTGTAAATCGCCGGTATGTGTAACCTTTGAGCCATCAGCCTGTTGAACCACCAGCACATTTGAAAGGACCAAAGAAGAAGTTGAACGGGAACGGCTGGAATAGTTTCCCCAGAAATTGGCAATGGTAGTGTGGTAGAATTCGTATTCGCCGCCTACAAGCAAGGCAGCAGCATAAAAACCACAATTGGCTATAAGATTATTGTACCCGGTAATTTTTGATTTCAACGCAAAAAGGCCGGCATAAGCCATGTTTTCTATCCGGGCATTGGAAAGCTGAAGCGAGGCAAATCCCTCTTCTTCAATTGTTCCGACCTGCAAACCGATATTTGCATTTTTTATGTTTGTATAATTGAATACATTGTCGTGGCTGCCGGAGAACAGAATAATACCGTTCCACTGATCGGGGATATTTTTATAATTGTCTTCCAGCCGATCGGATAAAAACCGGATGGGCTCCTGGAAAGTTCCTTCGGCCTTTACAGTTCCTTTTACATACATGCCGGCACCTTTATGAAAATGAATTCGTGTTCCGGGCTCTATTGTCAGTGTCGACAAACTGTCGACAAACGCATAATCGTAAACCAGGTAAGGTTTATCCGAAGTCCAGGTGGTTGTTTCAATTGTTTCTCCTTTTATCAGTTTAAAATCCTGGCCATAGGCAACAAGTTTTATATTCTGAATATTTGAATTGGTAGTAAATTCAATAGAATCCTGAACAACCATCGGAAGATTTTGTCCGGTTGGATCGATGGTTACTTCAACAAAAATAAAAATACTGTCGCGGGCAGGTACTTCAATTTCATAAGCTTCGTTGGTTGATTCTCCGTTTACATTCAGCCTGAAATTGGAAAAATCGCCACCGGCAACGCGTATCCTGGAAATAAGAATGTTTTCATCGTAAGGATTGTAAACTCTCAGATGCTGGGTTGTAGAACCAATTGTGGTAAAAATAGTATCGAAAGTGATGGTGTCGTTCGAAAACTGAATTTGGGCATCCGGTGAATTCATATACCCCTCGTCTTCGCATGAAAAAAGCGAAACCAAGACCATGACTACTGTCAATATTTGAAGCAGATATCTAACCAATTCCCGGATTTTAATTATTAAACGTGTTTCCGATACACTTATTATCGCAAATATAAAAAATCAATTTACAACTTTTAACATTTATTTACAACTTTTGGTTTTTTACAACATTTTTTTTTGAAATCAGCCATAAACCCAGTATTGTGATAAGCCCGTTTAATATCAGCAGTTCGAAACCAAACCTGTAGCCGTTAAACAACTCTTCAGAATATTTGGAAATAAAGAAACAGATAACAGGAGATGCAATTCCAACCAACGGTACCAGCTTGTCAATTACTTTCTTTTTCGAATAGATTCCAAATACAAAAAGTCCCAGAATCGGTCCGTATGTATAACCGGCAACAGTAAAAACTGCCACAACAATGCTTTCGTCGCTGATGGCGCGGAAACCTAAAATGACAACTATCAGAAGTACAGAAAACATGATATGCGCGCGCTTTTTAATAATTTTCTTTTTCGACTCTTCCTTATACTTATCGATATTCAAAAAATCCACACTAAAAGAAGTTGTCATTGCGGTTAGCGCAGAATCGGCACTTGAATAGGCAGCGGCAGTAATACCCAGCAAAAATGCAATACCAACCGGCAAACTTAAATGGTTGAGCGCAATCAGCGGGTAAAGTTCATCGGTGGTTTCGGGAATTGCAATTCCGGTTTGTTCGGCAAAAATGTAAAGCAGAACGCCCAGGCAAAGAAAAAGAAAAACCGCTGCCAGAAACGAAAGGCTAAATACAATCATGTTTTTCTGGGCCTCTTTTTTGTTTTTACAGGTCAGGTTTTTCTGCATCATATCCTGGTCCATTCCAACCATTACAATGGTAATAAACATTCCTGCAAAAAACTGTTTGAAAAAATTATTCCCGGTGCGCCAGTCCCAAAAAAATATTTTGGAAGTACGGTGCGACGAAATCCGCTCAACTACTTCTGCCCCGTCAAAATTTAATGTATTGGTAATTGCAACTATTGTAAAAATTACCGCACTGACCAGAAAAAAAGTTTGCAGGGTATCTGTCCATACAATTGTTTTAATTCCTCCTTTAAAAGTATATACCCAAATAAGGGCAATAGTTACGATAACTGTCACGGTAAACGGAATATTAAAAGCATCGAAAAATGCAATCTGCAAAACTCCCGCCACCAGATAAAGCCGAAAAGCAGCCCCTACTAATTTTGAAATAAGAAAGAAAAACGAACCGGTTTTATAGGAACTTATTCCAAAACGCTGATCCAAAAAAGTGTAAATAGAAACCAGGTTCAGTTTGTAATAAAGTGGCAGCAAAATACCGGCAACCAACCAGTAGCCCACAATATTTCCGAACACAAATTGGAGGTATGAGAAAGCGGTGCTCCCCACTTCTCCCGGCACCGAAATAAAAGTAACACCAGACAGAGTAGCGCCTATCATTCCGAAAGCCACCAAAAACCAGGGCGATTTGCGGTTGGCATTAAAAAAAGCCTGTGTGTCGGCATCACGCGAAGTTAACCACGAAATGCCCATCAATACCAGGAAGTAACCTAAAACCAAACTTAATACAAGTAAAGGACTCATAAAATGAACTATTCAAAATCGGGGTATAACAAATATTTTCTTCTCACATTTTTGTATTGCTCCAGATCAGATTGCCAGCTTTTTCTAATTTCTTCCTCGCTTCGGCCTTCCCTTATTTTTTTAATCAGTTCATCGGTTCCGGCAAGCAGGTTAAACCATCTTTCGCGGGTAAGAAACTCTTCTTCATTTTCATACTGATGGTAGAAATCCATAAAATATTTCAATGTAAAATCAGGAGCTTCATTCAGCTTTCGCAAATCCACACCGTAACATTTCTCGCCTTCGTTTTTAGGATGAACAGCAACTCCCGGAATACTTTGTGGGGTAAATGTAAAACTGCCCAACGAAGGTTTTGTTCCGCCAATTACCTGGAAAGGAAAATCGGTTCCGCGACCAATGCTCACATTGGTTGCCTCGAAAAAACAAAGCGACGGGTAAAGTTGTACTGCCAG
>DATFJO010000231.1:0-5716 GCA_035269145.1 Tangfeifania sp.
TTCCCTGCGAAAAAAGAAGGCCATGAATAAATGTTAATGGCCTCATCCCTATTTAGATTTGACAATTTGCATCCGCTGAAAGGCGGGTGCATTTGTTTTTTCTAGCGAAAACGATACGGCAGGTATCGCATGTTTATAGCACAATAATTACGTAAATGTTATTCGACTCCGGCGGGAGTCGTACCCTAAATTTCATACAATTTATTTCTATAAACATGCAAATCCGCTGGATTTGTTGGAGAACCTGATCCTCCGGCCTCCAATAGAAGGAGATTCATGGGGGATTTAAGCACAAAAATCTATTTTAAGGCCTCTGCAATAACAACTATCGCCCAAACAATTTACCGGCCCCGAAATAATATTTCTTCTCTTTCAAAAAACTCCTTAAGCGTAGTTGGCTCTTTCCCGGTCAGCCGTTCATAAAAACCGGAAATGCGGGGTTCTTTTTGAAAGCGGCGGACAAAATGCAGCAATGTCATTACCATTATCATCCCCGGTTTCATTCCTTCTTTCCTTTTAATGCTGTAGAATTTCAGCGGGTTCACACTTCTATAGCGAATCTCAGTGCCTGCGGTTTCATTCAGCAAATTTACCACCTTGTAAAAATCAGCATTTTCGCAACCGGTTAGTTCGATGGCCTGGTTTTTATATCTTTCAAATTGAAGAAGCAGCAAAGCCGCAACCTCGCCAATATTATTCACGTCAACCCAATTGAATTTTGCCTTGCCGGCAGGTAAAATAATTTCTTGTTTATTTTGAATATCGTTTAAAAGGGTAGTGGTAAGGTTTTGCATAAAATATCCGGGGCGAAGGAAAATATGACTGAGGCCCGATTCGGCAATTAAACGCTCAATTTTATTGTGCGGAATAATTGTGCTTTTTTCAGCTTCCTGCACCGAAAGAAAAACAATTTCTGAAACCTGCTTCGCTTTCATTTTCTCAATTAGCGGTGCAAAATATTTTTTCACGTCGGAAATGTGCGGCGGACGAAGCAGAAAAATGGTATCGATATTTTTTAAAGCTTCATCGAAAGTGTTTTCGTCCTCAAAATCAAACTCAGCAAATTGAATATCAGGAAAACCGGAAAACTTATTTTTTGCACGTTCAATGTTTCGAACTCCCGCAATAATTTTATTGGATGAATTATTTTCAGACAAAAACCGGATGGTTTCAAATCCTGCATTTCCGGTTGCGCCGGTAATTAAAATCCGTTTCATTATGAGGAAGGAAATTATTTATGATGATTCCAGCCCTGCGCCCAGAGTGGCATTAGCGAACCACCGGAGGTAACCAGGTTCGCACCTTCTGCTTCATTTACAATTTCACCGATTGCAGTAAAATCCGGATCATTTTTAAGCTTTTCATAATCTTCCGGAGAAACGGTAAAAAGCAGTTCATAATCTTCGCCGCCGTTTAATGCAGCAACCAGCGGATTGATATTCAATTCTTCCGCCATTTTTTTGGTCTGGTTGTCCATCGGAACATTTGCCTCATTCACCCGGCAACCCACTTTAGAATTGGTACACAAGTGCATTATTTCGGAAGAAAGTCCATCGGAAATATCAATCATCGAGGTGGGTTTGATACCTATCTTTTTGAAAGCTGCAATAATATCAGGCCGGGTTTCAGGTTTTAGTTGCCGCTCCAGAATATAGTCATAACCTTCGAGCTGGGGTTGCATTTTGTCGTTTACCTTGAACACTTCATTCTCACGCTCGAGCAGTTGCAGCCCCATGTAAGCGCCGCCTAAATCGCCGGTTACACACAAAATATCGCCAAAGTTCGCACCATTTCTGTAAACTAAATCTTCTTTTGCAGCATCTCCCAGCACGCTCACGCTGATTGTTAAGCCGGTGAGCGAACTTGTTGTATCGCCGCCCACCAAATCAACTCCGTATTTTTCACAGGCCATGTGGATGCCTGAGTACAATTCTTCCACTGCTTCTACCGAAAATTTATTCGATAAAGCAATGTTCACTGTAATTTGACGGGGTTGTGCATTCATGGCAAAAATATCGGAAAGGTTCACCACTACCGATTTATAACCGAGATGTTTCAGCGGAACATACATCAGGTTAAAATGAACCCCTTCGGTGAGCAAATCGGTGGAAAATACCACGCACTTATCACCATAATTTAACACTGCGGCATCGTCGCCAACACCTTTTACTGTACTCTCATTTTTCAACTGAATATCTTTGGTTAATCTGTCAATCAAACCAAACTCTCCCAACTCTGAAATCCGTGTATGTTCTTTTTCTTTATTCATTGTTAATTAAAGACAAATTGGTATGGAATAATCTTTCCAAACAACAAAAATACCTATACTTTTATATCTTTGCAATTTATTAGGTAAACAGTCTGGATAAAGGATTGTTAATTCAGAAAAATGAATTGAAATATGACAGACCAGGACAAAATATTATCTGACGTAACACAAAGTGAATATAAATACGGATTTTTCTCTGACATTGAAACCGATATAATAGACCGTGGCTTAAATGAGGAGGTAGTCCGTACAATTTGGGAGAAGAAAAACGAACCCGATTTTATGCTCGAGTTTCGGCTGGAAGCTTTTCGGAAATGGAAAAATATGAAAATGCCCGACTGGGCTTACCTGAAAGTTCCGCCCATCGATTACCAGAACATCAGCTATTATGCGGCTCCCAAGAAGAAACCACAGTACGAAAGTCTGGATGAAGTAGATCCCGAATTGCTCGAAACATTTAACAAACTGGGAATTCCGCTTGAAGAGCAAAAACATTTGGCTGGTGTAGCTGTGGATGCTGTAATCGACAGCGTTTCAGTAAAAACAACTTTTAAAGAAACACTCGCAGAACAAGGCATTATTTTTTGTTCATTTAGTGATGCGTTGCAGGAACATCCTGATCTGGTAAGAAAATATATCGGACAATCTGTGCCGGTAAACGATAACTTTTTTGCAGCATTGAATTCGGCAGTGTTCAGCGACGGTTCATTTTGCTACATTCCAAAAGGCGTAAAATGCCCGATGGAATTATCCACTTATTTTCGGATTAATTCTGCCAATACCGGCCAGTTTGAGCGCACACTAATTGTGGCCGATGACGACAGCTACGTAAGTTACCTCGAAGGTTGCACCGCTCCTCAGCGCGACGAAAACCAATTGCACGCTGCAGTGGTGGAAATTATTGCACTCGACCGCGCAGAAGTTAAATATTCCACTGTTCAAAACTGGTATCCCGGCGATAAGAGCGGAAAAGGAGGGATTTACAACTTTGTAACCAAACGCGGGATTTGCCGCGGGGAATCTTCCAAAATTAGCTGGACACAGGTGGAAACCGGTTCGGCAGTTACCTGGAAATACCCGAGCTGCGTTTTGCTGGGAAACAATTCAATTGGTGAATTCAACTCGGTAGCTGTAACCAACAATCACCAGCAGGCCGACACCGGTTCAAAAATGATTCACATTGGCAAAAACACTAAAAGCACTATTATTTCAAAAGGAATTTCAGCAGGAAAGAGCGACAATTCGTACCGCGGACTTGTAAAAGTATTGCCGGGAGCTACCAATTCGCGTAATTTTTCGCAGTGCGACTCGCTGCTGCTGAACGATACCTGCGGGGCGCATACTTTTCCATACATTGAAGTAGGAAATAAATCGTCGATTGTGGAACACGAGGCAACTACCTCAAAAATTGGTGAAGACCAGATTTTTTATTGCAACCAACGCGGTATCGATACCGAAAAAGCAATCAGTATGATTGTTAACGGATATGCCAAAGAAGTGCTGAACAAGCTGCCGATGGAATTTGCGGTGGAAGCGCAGAAACTGCTCGAAATCAGTCTTGAAGGAAGTGTAGGGTAAAAAGAAGCCCCTCCAAACCTCCCCTGAGGGGAGGCTCAGGAAATAGGGTGCATCTTATTAATTTATAAAATTGAAATACAGTAATTCAAATATTAACGATAATCAATTTCTTTCTCTGTTTAACTGAGAAAGAGGTTCTTAATTTTCCCCCTTTGGGGGAATAAAAAGGGGGCTTATATGCTAACAATTAAAAATTTATATGTTTCCGTAGAAGGAAAGGAAATCCTGAAAGGAATCAACCTTGAAGTAAAACACGGTGAAATTCACGCCATTATGGGGCCGAACGGTTCCGGGAAAAGTACGCTGGCGAATGTCCTTGCCGGTAAAGAAGAGTTTGAAGTTACTTCAGGCGAAATCATTTACGAAGGAGAAGATTTACTGGAACTCGAACCTGAAGATCGTGCCAAAAAAGGAATTTTTCTCAGTTTTCAATACCCGGTCGAGATTCCCGGTGTGCCTATGGTAAATTTTCTGAAAACTGCTGTGAACGAGCACCGCAAATATCGCGGACAAAAAGAATACACTGCCGGCGAATTCCTGAAAATGATGAGGGAGAAAAAAGACCTGGTCGACATGGACACCCAGCTTACCAACCGCTCGGTAAACGAAGGTTTTTCAGGTGGAGAAAAAAAGAAAAACGAAATCTTTCAGATGGCGCTGCTGCAACCCACATTATCAATCCTTGATGAAACAGACTCCGGACTTGATATAGATGCCCTGCGTATTGTGGCAAATGGCGTGAATAAGTTAAAAACTGATAAGAATGCTACCGTAGTAATTACCCATTACCAGCGGTTGCTGGATTATATAGTTCCAGACTATGTGCATGTTCTATACAAAGGTAAAATTGTGAAATCGGGCGATAAGCAATTGGCGATTGACCTGGAAGAGAAAGGATATGAATGGATCAGACAGGAAACTGGAATAGAGGTCTGAAAGGAGGTTTAAAATGGATACAAAAATTAATGAACCAACAGAAGCTGTAAAAAAATATGTGAGCTTGTATGAAGACAATGCTGGTGATATATCAAACACATCACCCCCATTTCTGAAAAACCTCAGGAAAGAGGCTATTGAAGCTTTCAGAGAAATTGGTTTCCCAAAGAAAAAAAACGAAACCTACAAGTATACCCATTTGGAACCTTTTTTCAACGGGACACTTACTTCCCGGTTCTTCCCGCGAAAACTGGAATTCGACCTCAGGGATATGTTCCGGTGCGATATTCCTGAACTGGATACTCGTGTATTGCTTTTACTCAATGGCTTTTTCTATAAAACGGAAGATGAATCATTGGTGACACAGGAAGATGGTATCATTTACGGAAGTCTGAAAGAAGCGGTAAAGCAATACCCCAATCTGGTGGAACAGTACCTGGGCAAGACAGCTGACCATAAAAAAGACCCCCTTGTTGCACTAAACACAGCTTATGCTCAGGATGGTATGTTTATATATGTGCCTGACAATAAAAAACTGGATAAGCCGATACAGATTATCAACCTTCTGCTTTCAGACGATAATGAGATGGTGCAACACCGCAATCTTTTTATTGCAGGAAAAAACAGCCAGGCAAAAGTGATTATTTGTGACCATTCGCTATCCAATCACCTGTTTCTTACCAACTCTGTGAGTGAGATGATAGTGGGAGAAAACGCAGATCTTGATGTTGTACGAATGCAAAATGAACACAATCATTCAGTCCAGATTACCAATTCCTGGCTGAGACAGGCTGCCAGCTCAAATGCAAAACACAGTAACATCACCCTGCACGGAGGTAA
Organism: Tangfeifania sp.; assembly: GCA_035269145.1. Classification (GTDB taxonomy): domain Bacteria; phylum Bacteroidota; class Bacteroidia; order Bacteroidales; family Prolixibacteraceae; genus Tangfeifania. The sequence continues at coordinate 5,624 of DATFJO010000231.1, forward strand.
AGTAAGAAACAATTTGCATGTTTCACTCGAGGGAGAAAATGCAAACTGTAACGCTTACGGACTATACCTTGCTGATAAAAACCAGCATGTGGA
>DATFJO010000232.1:0-8624 GCA_035269145.1 Tangfeifania sp.
TTGATGGATAAAATGGAGGAATTTTCAGAACTGCAGATGGAAGGCGCCGATGTGTTCATGGGTTCGTTTTCCATGCTGAAATCGTTCCCGTTTTTCAACGAAATTAGCAATTGGTTTATGCCGTTTTACACCGACAATCCATCCATTTCGAATGTGGTTGAGACTGATGATAATACCAACCAACAGTTTGTGGAAAACATTAGCACCGCACCAATTTTGTGCAATTCCGATAAGTATTCATTTTGTTTCAGCATTCAGAATTTACCGGCTGATAACCGCGAATTTCTGGCGCAGGGAATGAAAGCCGAAATGGACCAGTTGAAAGAGCTGGAAGAGGATGAGGAGATGGTTTCGCCCGGGAAACGGGCCGAATTTATATCCAATCAGTACATTCAGGATTTGTACCGGTTTTATAAAATTCATCCGCGGAAAGCCGATTTTGAGGATATTTTCAACTGGCGGTTCGATTTTCACAATAAACTCACCTTTGGCGATATTTTGAAAGAAGATTTGAAAGTGTTGCGCAGTATTGCAGAGTATTACTTTGCGAAGAATCATTTTGAGGAGGCAGCCGAAATTTACAGTCTTCTTCTTGAAGATAAAAAAGACGGGGAAATATACCAGAAACTGGCTTATTGTCACCAAAAACAGGGCGATTTCAGAAAAGCATTGGATGGGTACCTGAAAGCCGAGTTGTATGATTTAAACCGGCTGTGGAACCTCAAAAAAATTGCATTGTGCTACAGGAATCTCAAACAGCCCGATAAAGCCCTGGAATATTACAAGGAAGCTGAAAAACTGGATCCCGAAAGTTTGAATAACCAGCTCAACATTGGGCACTGCTACCTGGAACTCGAAAATTACGATGAAGCATTAAAGTGCTATTTTAAAGTAGAATACCTTAAGCCCGGCAATAAAAAAGTGTGGCGACCCATTGCCTGGTGCAGTTTCCTGTCGGGTAAAAAAGAACAGGCCGAAAAATATTTTACAAACCTGATTGAAGATGAGCCGGGCAAACACGATTTTATGAACATGGGCCATGTACAGTGGAGCATCGGAAAACGCATGGAAGCGCTCGATTTTTATAAAAAATCCATTTCAGAAGCCGGTTTTTCTGAAACGGAATTCCTCGAAGTATTCGAAGAAGATTTGCCGCATTTGTTAGATCAGGGCATTGATAACGAAGACGTGCCGATTATGCTTGACCAGTTAAGGTATTTTTTGGAAGAGTGATTTCAGAAAAATAAAATGTATTTTCATATTTTTGATAAATGTCTGAGGCGAAAATAAATATTGAAAAAATTACGAATCATTGGATTACAACATCAGATCGTGATTATGAAACCATGATACATCTTTTTGAAAAGAAGGATTTTCATTGGGCATTGTTTATTGGTCACCTGGTAATAGAAAGACTGTTGAAAGCGGCAGTTGTCAAAAGAACAGAAAATCATGCTCCGTTTACACATGACTTACGAAGATTAGCGAAGCTTTCTCAAATTGAATTCAATGAAACAAATAAAAAAAGGTTAGACACTATTACAACCTTTAATTTAAATGCCAGGTATGACAATTATAAACAAGATTTTTACAAAAGATGTACACCCGAATATACTGAGAAATGGGTCGCTGTTATTAAAGAATTAAGACAATGGATAAAAAAGCTGCTATAAATATTGCAAAAAGGTATCTTAAGTCTGTTAATGAAAAGTATCAGATTGAAGGTGCTATTCTTTTTGGTTCATTTGCCAGAGGGACGAATCATCCTGATAGTGATATCGATTTGGCAATTATTTTTAAATCAGCCACAAATATTATTGATTTGCAAATCGAACTTTTAAGTTTGAGAACCGATGAAGATTTATTAATTGAACCTCACCCATTTGCTGTTACAGATTTTAATGAAACAAATCCGATTGTTGCTGATATAAAAAAGAATGGAATTGAAATAATACCTCCGGCTGCCTGAATTCAACCCACTTCTTCTTTTAACACATCACGTACCATCATGAAATTTTCTTCGAGGCGGAGCATGTTATTGATGAAGAAATTATAGATGTCCGGCCAGTCGGTGCGTCGGTGATAATCGACATTGTTCAGCACCGTGTAAATGCGGCACACTTCCTGACCGCTGTCTTCGCGCTGGTGAAAGAATTCCCAAATCAATCCTTCCGGAAATCCGTCTTCGATAACTATTTTGTAGTTTTCCAGAATTTCGTAGGCTTTCAGGCGTTTGTCCTCATTTTTTTGACTGAGTTCCAGTATAACTTTTGCATCAGAGCGGGTTGCCTCAAAACGCAGTGCAACTCCCCGTATTTTTGTGCGGTGCAGCATCCATTTTTTGCGTCGGTCGCGCAATAATGGATGAATTTCGCACCGCTTGCCAAACTGTTCCCAAAACTCCAACCGTATTTTTTTTGCCTCTTCTTTTGAATACATTTTTATAGTGTTCCGTTACAGCAAAATAAATTTTTACTTTTGAATAATGGTTAATATTTTCAAATTTTCGGAAATAAAAAAACTTAGTGAAACTTCGTGTTTTTGTGCCTTAGTGGCAATTCTTTTTTTCGCCACGAAGGCACGAAATCTCAAAGTGACACAAAAAGAAAATTAAGAATGAAAACTGCAAAATACTGGATTGAAAAACTGGAACTGCAAAAACATCCTGAAGGAGGATATTTCCGTGAGATTTATTTATCGGATGAGGTGGTGCCTCAAACCGGACTTCCATCTGGTTTCCGTGGAGAGCGAAGTTTTGCCACCTCCATTTATTATTTGCTCGAAGGCAACGATTTTTCAGCTTTTCATCGCATTAAGTCCGACGAAATCTGGCATTATTATGCAGGCAGTTCAGCCATCGAAATCGTTTCACTGGAGCATGGAAAAATAAAAAAATACCTCGTTGGCAACGACCCTGATCATGGAGAATCCTTTCAGGTAATTGTTCCGAAAAATACATGGTTTGCCGCCCGTCTTCAAAATCAGGAAGGATACGCACTGGCAGGTTGCACAGTTTCTCCGGGATTTCATTTTGATGATTTTGAAATGGCGGATAAAAAGCTAATCGATGAATTTCCTGAGCTGGCAGATGAAATTGCTCCAATGGTTAGATAAATTTGCAGATTTTAAATTGATTCAGTAAATTTGTTGTCGAATTAGATAACAATTATGCCCACTATTAAGATTATTGATTCAATAAAAATTGATCTTTATTCAAGAGAACATCCCCCTCCCCATTTTCATGCAATTTATGCAGAGCACGAAGAATTAATTGAAATTGAGACCTTAAATACCTACATTGGTAAGATTCCCGGCACTCAGAGAAAAAAGGTGACGGAATGGGCAGCGGGCAATAAAGACTATCTAATGGGTATTTTTAAACAATTAAATCCAGGATTATGAGGCAGAAAATTAAATTACCCAGAATTATCAAAATTGAACGAATTGATGGATTTAAAATCCAATGCATGTTCAATAATGGCGAAAGCAGGTTGTTGGATTTTGAAATAATATTCAGTAACTGGAATGTTACTGAAAACGATGTTGAATATAAGCTTCTTGATTTAACGGAGTTTAAAAAAGTTGAACTGAGAAACTATACATTGTCGTGGCCTAACATTGGATATGAAATTAAAAATGAAAATGGAAAGATTGAGAAACATCCTTATGAAATTGGTCCAGATGTTTTGTTTCGTCTGAGCCAGCAGATTGATTCCGACGAATCGAAATTTGGGAGTATTATAAAAGCAGCGAGATTGCAAGCCGGATTAACTCAGGAACAACTTGCGATGAAAAGCGGAACTACGCGATTTTATATTTCCAGGATTGAGAATAATAAAACCGACGTGGAAATGTCCACTTTCAGGAAAATCATTGAGGCCGGATTGGAAAAGCAATTAAAACTGATTATTGAATAGTTTATGTTTGAGCTTGATAAAAAAGTGATTTGCCGTTCTTGCTAAATTGACCCCGCATGAAATTGAAAAAATATGAATAAGCTGATTTACATTTTATTACCGTTGTTATTTCTTTTGGTTGAAGCAGACGCCCAACCCATAGAAGTTCAGGCCAATTACAACAGCATTGGCGATGTAGAATTTGTGGCCTATAATAATACACCGGCACCGGTGTTTCTAAACGTTAATTTTGCCGATTTGCAAAATACTTCTTTTGACGAACCGCTGCCATATATTAAAAAGCTGGAACCGGGTTTCAACACTTTGTTTACCCTGCAGCGTGATTTGGATGCCAATGCGCCGCGATTTAATTACGACATCAAATTTTTCAGGTCTGATCCAATGGCAGCGATCAACCTCGATTTTCCATACCTGATTCCGCAAAAGCCCGGAGAAACGGCCAGGGTTTTCGATGTGAAAAGCATCGACGGATTTTGGGGATCGGAAGAACCGGATTCCTGGGTGGCAACAGGATTTAAGGTGCAACCGGGTCAGCCGGTTTATGCAAGCCGCACCGGAACAGTGGTTGAGGTGGTAGGGGCCGTGCGCAACGGTGAGGCTGCAAATTGGTACCACACCTGGACAAATTCAGTGACTGTGCTTCAGCCCGACGGCACACTCATTTGCTACCGAAATGTAATTGACAAAAACAAAAAGCTGGAGGTGAATGAGAAAATTTATGCGGGTGAACAGATAGGCGTTGTTCCGCCAAACACAAATGAACTCATCCTGTTAATTTTTCAGAATAGTCTAAATTCGGATGATTTACGGTTTATTATTCCGCAATTCGTGACGGGAGAAGATAAAACTGAATTGCTGATTTCATCAAAAGAGTATAAAGTTGCGCACCCTGAAAAAATCAGGGGACTGGAAATGACACGTCGCGAACGACGCAAAAATTTGAAATGATTTAACAAAAATCAGTTTGAAACTGACTTTTGTTTTTTATAAATTTAGCCATCAAAAAACCAGCTAATCATGAAACTAAAAACTACTCTTCTGTTTCTTTCAATTATTTTAGGTGGAAATTTAAGTTTCGTCCATGCTGAAAATTCAGACAAAATCCCTCCGAACATTGTTTTCATACTTGCCGATGATTTGGGCTGGGCCGATTTGCCGGCTTATGGAAATACGTTTAATGAAGCGCCAAATATCGACAAGCTGGCTGCAGCCGGAATGCGTTTTACCAATGCTTATGCTGCTTGCCCGGTGTGTTCACCTACACGTGCCAGCATTCAGAGTGGCCAGTATCCGGCAAGAGTGGGAGTTATCGATTTTATCACCGGCCACTGGCGGCCTTACGAGGAAGTGATTGTTCCCAAAAACCGCACACAATATTTACCTTCGGAAATTGAAACCATTGCCGAATCGCTAAAGAGGGCAGGATACTCAACCGGCTATTTCGGCAAGTGGCATTTGGGTAACTCTCAGGAAGCTTCCCCGGGGAACCAGGGATACGATAAAGTACATGTTTACAATGGAGGTGGATTCTATCAGCCACGCTTTATACCACAACCGGAAAAAGATTACAAAGGCCGGCTAAGTGAAATTCTTACGGATATGAGCATCGATTTTATGGACGAAAGCAATTCGGCAAAGACCGGAAAGCCGTTTTTTCTGTTTTTGGCGCATTACGATGTACATGTCCAACTTGATGCTGACAAGAATTTAATTGAAAAATATCTCGTTAAAGAACGAAAAGATAATTATCCGGGCAATGCGGTTTATGCAGCTATGATTGAACATGTTGACAACAGCGTGGGCCGGATTATGCAAAAGCTGGAAGATTTGGGGCTGGAAGAAAATACAATGGTTATTTTCTATTCAGATAATGGCGGTTTGATTGCCCGTTACGATCGCATTCCGTTGCTGGCCGAAAATAGCTTGCACTTTTATAAAAACAGTCCCTTGAAATACATCGCCACTTCCAATGCACCGCTTCGTGCTGAAAAAGGTACAGTTTACGAGGGAGGAATCCGCGAACCGTTAGTTGTGAAATGGCCGCACAAAATTGCACCGGGAAGCGAAAGTAAAGCAATTGTTACCAGCGTCGATTTTTATCCAACTTTTTTGGATCTGGCCGGGCTGGAAAATCACAAGCAGGTGCTCGATGGAAAATCATTGTTGCCGAAGTTGCTTGAAAATACATACGATTCTGAAAGGGCCGTTTTCTGGCACTACCCGGTTTACCATCATGATGTTCCGGCAAGTGCCGTGCGGAAAGGCGATTGGAAACTGATACAAAACCTTGTGACGGGCGAACTCAGCCTTTATAATTTACGCGCCGATATTAGTGAAGCAATGGATTTGTCGGAATTATACCCGGAGAAAACGGTTGAAATGACACAAATTCTCAAAAACTGGCAAAAAGAGGTGAAAGCTGAATTTCCCAAACCAAATCCAAATTTTGATAAATCGCGCCGCTTTGAGTGGGGAATTCACCCGGATCGAAAAAATTAATCCGGGAAATAAATTAATGTAAACTAATTATTACCTCCGGATTCAAGTCTGATTTTTCTTTTTTTATTATTTTTTATTTCAAATTTTTTGTGTGTAAAATCCTGAATTACTGTTCCTTGATGTGTCCTGTCTGAGTGTTTTAAATCCATTTTAAGGCTAATTTCACTGGATGTTTTTGGAAATATGTAGCAAGACATATTTTATTTTAATATACGATTTATGTTTGAATTTATAAAAAACGTATATTTGTACCGTAAAAGTAATTTATCATGAATCAGGAAACAGAAAATACAAAGTACATCGATATTGTTAAAACAGCGCACGAACTGTTCTGGAAGCACGGAATCAGCAGGGTGACCATTGAAGAAGTTTGCCGAAAAGCCAATGTAAGCAAGATGACTTTTTATAAGTTTTTTTCGAATAAAAACGAGCTGGGGAAAAAAGTAATCGACGATATTATGGATGAAAACATTCAGAAATATCGCGAAATTATGAATGAGGACATTTCATTTGAACAAAAAGTTAAAAAACAACTGCAGGCGAAATTTGAAGGAACACGTGAAATCAGCCCTGAACTGGTGAATGATATTTTTTCGAATAAAAAACTGGGGCTGCACAAGTATTGGCAAAAACGTGCCAATGAAATTACAGTGGAAGTAATGCAGGACTATAAAAAAGCCCAGGACGAAGGATGGATTCGGAAAGATTTGAAAATTGAATTCATTTTTTATTTCAGCAATAAAATGTCAGATTTTTTATCCGATCCAAAATTGCTTGCCATGTACGACAGTATGCAGGATTTGATTATGGAGGTTGCAAACTTGTTTTTTTACGGAATATTCCCACAAAAAAATGAAAACAACAATTAAAACAGCGACTAGGTTTTTCCTGTTACTGTTTTTTGTGACAGGAAAAATCGATGCGCAAACAGAAAACAGTAACACGAAAATAAATCTGTCATTTAAAGGACAGTTTTCGTCATGGGAGAACATTAACCCGGGCATCTCTTTTCCATCGAACACAGGTGGTCGGTATATTCCGCAGCTAAATTTCGAAATCAGTACTGAAGGTGAATGTCTAATCGATTTTGAAGCATCGGCCAATATTTATGGTTCCATGGCGCTCGATCCGTTCGATGCCGCTGAGTTCAACGCGAAGATTAAACCTTATCGTTTTTGGGCCCGTTACTCAACGCATCAACTTGAGCTGCGTGCCGGACTGCAGAAGATCAATTTTGGTTCAGCTTCACTACTGCGTCCGCTTATGTGGTTCGACCAGGTGGATCCGCGCGACCCGCTGAAACTGACCGACGGCGTTTTGGGCGTTTTGGGCCGCTACTATTTTCTGAACAATGCCAATGTTTGGCTTTGGAGTTTACTGGGAAACGACAACCGCAAGGGCTGGGAAGTGATTCCATCAAAGAAAAACATCCCTGAATTTGGTGGCCGCATTCAACTGCCTGTTCCACGCGGCGAGGCTGCATTTTCATTTCACCGGCGAACTGCCGATGCAAGCCGGATTGCACCGATGGCCCAAAATTCTAATGAATTTCCCGAAAACCGTTTTGGTTTCGATACCAAACTCGATTTAACAGTCGGTTTATGGCTGGAAGGCGCCTGGATAAATAAACGTGAAAATGTAGGATTTTACACCAACCAGGAAATGCTGAATGCAGGAATGGATTACACATTCGGCATCGGTAACGGGTTGACAGTTGTTTTTGAACAACTGCTGGCTTTGTATGATGAAAAGCCGTTCGGAACCGAACAGCAACTTTCATTTTCGACCTTAAACTTAAGTTATTCCCTCGGTTTGTTCGACGATTTAAGCCTTATTTTTTACTACGACTGGACAAACAATTCAGTCTATAATTTTATCAACTGGCAAAAACAGTTCAACAAAATCACCCTGTTTGCGATGGGATATATCAACCCAAAGAATTACAGCATTCCGACGCAGGGAACGGGAGAGAATATTTTTGCCGGAAGCGGCTTACAATTTATGATAGTATTCAACCATTGAAACGAGATAACAGAAAATTACAGAACAATTAAACATCAGAAAAATGGAAAACAATTCAATTATTCAGATTGAAAACCTCACCAAAACATTCCCAAACGGTAAAACGCAATTTACCGCACTGAAGGACATCAATCTTCAGATTGGTGAAGGTGAGTTTGCCGGGTTAATCGGACCGAGTGGCTCGGG
>DATFJO010000233.1:0-9225 GCA_035269145.1 Tangfeifania sp.
AAACAAACTGCGACAGTCACTTGACCTTTGTTTGGAAAAGAAAATCGCACTGATGAATGTGGTGGCAATAATTGGTACTACAGAAGAAAGCGCCGTAGATCCGCTTGCCGAAATCCTCGTCATAAGGGATGAATACCGAAAAAAGGGACTTGAGTTTGCCGTTCATTGCGATGCAGCCTGGGGCGGTTATTTCAAAACGATGATGAACAGCAGCGATGATAGCAGCCCCCATTCCTTTAATCACGTCGATGAGACTACTATGGCAAACCTTCCAATGAGCGATTATGTAATCAATCAGTACAAAGTTTTACATCATGCCGATTCTATAACCGTTGATCCTCATAAATCGGGCTACGTTCCGTATCCTGCGGGAGGATTGTGCTACCGCAATTCTGCCATGCGAAACCTGGTTTCCTTTACAGCGCCGGTGGTATATCATGGCGGGGTGGATCCCACAGTTGGTGTGTATGGTGTGGAAGGCTCAAAACCCGGAGCCGCCGCTGCCGCAGTTTATTTAAGTCATAAAGTAATTCGTCCCAATATGGATGGCTATGGAAAACTTTCCAGCGAATGTTATTTCAATGCAAAACGTTTGTATGCAGCACTGGTTTGTTTAAATATTGCCGATCTGCCATTCTTTGTAGTACCACTAATTCCTATTCCTGCCGTACAACAAGGTCTTTCGGCATCGGAAGTGCAACAGCAGTATGAATTTATCCGCGACAGAATTGTAAACAAAACCAACGACCAGTTACTTGCCGACCGTGAGGCATTCTCATTATTTAAATCGTTGGGTGGTGACCAAACCATTGTAACCTACTTGTACAATTTTTACAACAACGATGGCAAACCAAACAACGATATGTCGAAAGTGAACGATTTCAATAATGAAATTTACCGGAGATTCAGCTATAAACCTTACGAGGACAACACACGGAAAACTGAAATTGTGGTTACTTCTTCCGCTTTTAGCCGCGATGCAAACGGAGACTTGCTGATTGACAATCTTCGGCAAAGGCTGGGGGTGGAAACCGACAAGGATGCATCCATCAATTTTATTATCTCCACCATTATGAATCCATTTCTCAGCAATACGTTGAAAGGTTCATTTATCCCTCAGTTAATTTCCATAATTACCAAAAACTTAACGGAAATTGCTGAAGATATAAAATCCGAAACAAACAAATCAGTAATCGATTAAAGCAAAAATATCATGAAAGCAGTAAATATTTTTGGAGAAAATGTGGATGAGATAAAATCAAAATTTTCACAGGCAACCAGCGACGGCTTTTCGCCAACTTTAGCCATTGTGTTTTGTTCCATAACCCAAAACAGGAAGGAATTAGCCAGTTTTTTTGATGAGAATAATGTGGATGTTTTTGGTTCCACTACGGCCGGAGAAATTATCGATTCGGAAGTGATGGAACAATCCAGCGTAATTATGTTGCTGGATATTAAAAAGGAGCATTATAAAATATTTCATGAAGCATCGGAGGACACTTTCAAAATATCCAACAATTTAGCCTTATTTGCAAAATCTTCATTTAGCAACCCTTCTGTTGTTGTTGTTTCCAGCGGTTTAACTATCGATGCCGAGCAAATCATTAACGGTTTTCATGCAGTTGATAAAGATATTCCTTTGTATGGCGGACTTGCGTCTGATGATTTAACCATGAAAGGCTCGTTTGTATTCAGCAATAATTATGAATCGTCAACAGGCCTTATTGCTTTGGTTTTTGATAACGATAAAATAAATGTGCAGGGAATTGCCACAAGCGGATGGGACAATATTGGCATCGAAAAAACAATTACGAAATCGGACGGAAATGTAGTTTACACCATTGATAATGAGCCGGCTGTGGATGTTTTTGTAAAGTATTTTCAATTTACCGAAAGTGTAGACAATACCGCTGAAATTATTGCACAAAACTTTGCCCAATATCCGCTGCAGCTCACTAAAGCAAACGGCAATACCGTACTAAGGGCGCCATTAATGGTAAACATAGAAACCCGGGCCCTAATTTTTGCAGGTGGTATTCCGGAGGGCAGCAAAGTAAAATTTTCTGTTCAGCCTGGATTTGATTTGATTGAAAAAACAACCGATCGGGTAAGCGTTCTGAAGGAGAGTATTCCTGAAGCCGATGCACTGATAATGTTTTCCTGCAAAGCAAGACACATGGCTTTAGGGCCCATGACCGGAGAGGAAGCTGGCATGATCAGAAATTTATGGAATAAACCGTTAATTGGTTTTTTTACTTACGGTGAAATTGGTACTGCAAAAGACAGTACCTGCGATTTTCATAACGAAACCTGCTCTATGGTCATTTTAAAAGAAAAGTAATAACCTATCATAAAACTTCAATTGGAACAATTAAAAAAAATCATACAGGAGTTAACTATTTCCGAAGAGGAAAAAGCGATTATTTTTCAGGAGTTAAAGGCAATTGAGAAAACCATTACCATTGCTGAGTTTAAATATAACCGTACGGTTTTGGATAAGGCTGCCATAACAAACGTACTTAATGCAAGTATCGGGGAGATAGATAAACAAAAACAGGATATTGAAAGGGCAAACAATGAGATTAAACAAAATCTTATTGAGTTAGATGCTCAAAAAAAATTAATTGAAGAAAAAAATATTGAACTGAACAAAGCATTATATAAACTTCAATCTACTCAAAATCAACTTGTGCAGGCAGAAAAGATGGCATCGCTGGGAGAACTCACTGCCGGCATTGCCCACGAAATTCAGAATCCGCTGAATTTTGTAAATAATTTTTCAGATTTGAATAAAGAACTTATCGATGAACTTAAGGAAGAATTGGCAGTTGGCAATATGCATTTGGCAAATGAAATCGCAAACGATATTCAAACAAATGAAGGAAAAATAAGCCACCACGGCAAACGAGCTGAAGCCATTGTAAAAGGAATGCTGCAACATTCACGGACCAGTTCAGGGCAAAAAGAACCCACCGACATTAATGATTTGGCCGATGAATATTTGCGGTTGAGTTACCATGGTCTGCGGGCAAAAGACAAATCATTTAATGCCGATTTTAAAACGGAATTCGATCCTGACCTTCCCAAAATCAATGTCATTCCGCAGGATATTGGGAGGGTGCTGCTGAATTTGATTAATAATGCATTTTATGCAGTAAAAGCCCCCCCGCCCCCCGAAGAGGGGATCAAGGAAACCCAGTCAGAATATAAACCGCTGGTGATAGTTAAGACCTCTTACCTTCCCCCTTCGGGGGAAATGACCCGCCCGGATGACCCGGTCGGACGGGAGGGGGCCGGTACTGAGGGGGCTTGTATGATTTCCGTTTCCGATAACGGCCCAGGAATACCAGAAAAGATTAAAGACAAAATCTTCCAGCCCTTTTTTACAACAAAATCAGCCGGAGAAGGAACTGGGTTAGGACTGAGTTTGAGCTATGATATTGTGAAGGCACATGGTGGGGAAATCAATGTGGAATCAAAGGAAAGAGAAGGAACGGAATTTATAATTCAAATACCAATCTCTTAAACAAGAAGAATGAAAAGTTTAGTGAAATTATCTTTGCTTTTGATATTGCCGGTTTTTATATCAGCACAGCCTCAGGAAACCCAATTGGAAAATCTGCACGGAAGCCTGAAAAACGCGTCAAATGACACGATTAAGATGGATGTTTATTTGAACCTGGCATTGTATTATAATGAGATAAACCGTGACAGTGCGCTGTTTTATTTGGCAAAGGGATTACCCATAGCTCAAAAATTGAAATTAAAATTATACGAGGCACAAATTTTAGAGAACAGGGGATATATGTTAACGGGAATCGGTAATTATCCGAAGGCCCTTGAATCATTTTTAGCTTCTTTAAAAATCCTCGAAGATACTGAAAGTGAAATATTTACCTGGAATCTGCAAAACGGGAAAACTCCGCAAATGGAGCGGCTCAATAAATTGGGTTATCTCCATCTAACCATGGGGCATTTGTATGGAAGAACCAACAATACCGACAAGCAAATTTCAAGTTATCACCAGTCAATAGCCATTGCAGAATCACTTCAGGATTCAGGATTGGTGGCCTTGGCAAATATGAACCTGGGAGGTGTTTACATAAGCCTAAACAAATTGGATTCAGCGCTTCTTTTTGAACAAACAGCCTTGTTACTGGAAGAAGGAAAATACAGAGGAGTAGTTTTAAATTCTATTGGGCAAATTTATGAAGCAAAAGGAGAATACGAACTTGCCCTGGATGCTTACAAAAAATCATTAAATCACGGTTTAGAACAAAATAATCTTACTGGTATTACTGGTAGTATTTTATCATTAAGTTCATTATTTATCACTTTGAACAAACCAGACTCAAGTTTATATTATAGTAGAAAAGCACTTGAGACATCTAAAATTACAAAGCAATCCCAGTTCATGGCAAATGCATATCAATTGATTTCAGATGTCTATGGTAATCATGGAAAAGGGGACAGTGCTTATACATATTTAAAAATGGCCATAGCAATACGAGACAGTCTGGTTAATGTGCAAAGGGAAAACTTGCTTGCCTATCAGAATCTGGGTTTTGACGAGCAATTACGTTTGAGGGAACTTGAAGAGGAAAAAGCCACTTATCAAAATAAAATAAGAACAAATACATTAATGGGGAGTCTTTTCACCTTATTGATAATTGCATTTTTTCTGTATCGAAATAATAAACATAAACAAAAAGCGAATACTAAACTCCAGGAACAGAAGGATGAAATTCAAACCACGCTGGAACAACTTAAAGCCACCCAATCCCAGCTTATCCAATCCGAGAAAATGGCATCGCTTGGCGAACTCACCGCCGGCATTGCCCACGAAATCCAGAATCCGTTAAACTTTGTCAATAACTTTAGTGAAGTGAGTAAGGAGTTAATTATTGAAATGAATGATGAGTTGGCAGTTGCCAATATACAGTTGGCAAAAGAGATTGCAGGTGATGTTGAACAGAACCTTGAAAAAATAAATAATCATGGCAAACGCGCTGCCGACATTGTAAAAGGAATGCTGCAACACTCGCGAACCAGCAACGGACAAAAAGAACCAACCGAGATCAACGCTTTGGCCGACGAATATTTAAGGCTTGCATACCACGGATTGCGCGCAAAAGATAAAAGTTTCAACGCTGACTTTAAAACTGAGTTTGATCCAAACCTCCCCAAAATCAATGTCATTCCGCAGGATATTGGGCGGGTGCTACTCAACCTCATTAATAATGCATTTTATGCGGTCGATAAAAAAGCAAAGGAAGCAAACCCGCTGCCCCCTAAAGGGGGTGAAGAGAGTCCTCAAAATCAATTCAAACCTGAAGTTCTTGTTAGCACGATTTCTTCAAAGTTCCCTTTAGGGGATTTAGGGGTCAAGATAACCGTGAAGGATAATGGAAATGGAATCCCCGATTCCATTAAAAACAAAATCTTCCAACCCTTTTTCACCACCAAACCCACCGGGCAGGGAACAGGGTTGGGTTTGAGTTTGAGCTATGATATTATAAATGCGCATGGCGGTGAAATAAAACTGGAAAGTTTAGAAGGTGAAGGCACTGAGTTTATTATTCATTTGCCCATATAAGTAAAGTACTAATAAAAAAACAACGATATGAAATTTTTAGTTGTTGATGATGAAAAAGATGTGGAAATGTTGTTTCGGCAGAAATTCAGAAAAGAGCTCAGGAACAGACTCCTGGAGCTGGAATTTGCGCTTTCCGGGCAAGAGGCGCTTGAACTTTTGCGCAACCGCAAACCACCTGATGTTATGTACATTTTTTCTGATATTAATATGCCCGGTATGACTGGGCTCCAATTGCTTGAACAAGTTAAAAATGAGTTTCCCGCGATTAGGGTAAGCATGATATCCGCTTACGGGGATAAAGAAAATTACGAAAAAGCCATGAATTCCGGCGCCAGAGAGTTTTTTACAAAACCCATTGATTTTGATTCGCTCAAAATGGAAATTCACCGCATGTTAGAGATTTAGTCAAAACTTATTTAAAAAAATTTTTGAAATGCCAGATTACAATAATCATACGGAAGCCGCCCGCAAAGTCCATGAACTCTACGCAGAGCTGGAACTAAAAAACCGCGAACTCGAAATTGAAGCGGCTCTTGAAAGAGTTCGGGCCGGTTCAATGGGAATGAACAAAAGTGAAGAACTGGTTGAAGTTGTTCGTCTTCTTGACAAGGAAATAGCCGGGTTGGGTGTAGAAGTAAATGGTTCGCAAATCTTAACGGATTTTGCCAATCCTGAAAAAAGTGTGAATGATTGGTATGCCAGGGAGGGTCAAAATTATCTGGAAAAATTTCATATTCCGTATTTGGAACATCCCCTTACAAAAAGGTTCTATAATGCGTTGCAAAAAGGTATTGATTTTTATACTGAAAATTATTCAAAGGCTGAAAAAAACGAGTATTTCAGGCTTCTGTTCAAATACTCCGATTTTGGAAAGATTCCTAAAGAAAGACAGGAATTTATATATCATTCACCTGCATGGATTAGAGCCAATGTAGTTTCTAAAAATTCCATATTGAATTTTCAACGTTTTGTTCTCAAGGAATTTACCAGCGAAGAAGAGGTAATTTTTAAACGATTCGGAAAAGTTTTTGAGCAAACTTACACCCGCTTCCTCGACCTTCAAAAAGCAGAAGTCCAAACTCGCGAAGCACAAATTGAGGCAGCCCTGGAAAGAGTAAGATCGCGGACAATGGGCATGCAAAAAAGTGAAGAACTTGCAGAAGTGATCGCACAGATAAATGCTGAAATCACCAATCTGGGCATCCGGTCAGATAATACAACATTGATAACCGATATAAAGTGGAATGAAAAATTAGATTCCTATTGCACATGGTTTTCAATACCGGGAAAAACATATAGCAATAAATTTCTTATTCCGCGATGGCAACATCGGCTATTTGAAAAAATGGAAGAAGCATACCGGAATAAAATAGAATTTTATACCATAAGCTGTGAAAAAGAAGAAAAGAATCGATTATTAAACTTCTACTTTGCTGAAACTGATTTAAAATATCTTCCCGAGGATAGGAAAGAGTTTCTTTTAAATGCTCCCGGTTGGTCTGAATCTGCAGTATTACATAAAAATTCCGGATTGATACTACACAGGTTTAGCCATGAGGCATTTTCAGAGGAAGAGAATGCAGTTGCAATCCGATTTGGCCGGGTGTTTGAACAAACGTACACCCGTTTTCTGGATTTACAAAAAGCAGAAGCACAGGCGCGTGAAGCACAAATTGAAGCGGCCCTGGAAAGAGTGCGCAGTAAGGCGATGTCGATGCACAGTTCCGAAGATTTAAATGCAACGATTGGCACTTTTTACCGTGAACTGGAACAGTTCAGCATCACCCCCCGCAGATGCGGTGTGGGCCTGTTGCAAAAAAACCGTCTTGCCGAACTATCTACCATGAATACCATGGAAAAAGGAAATTCCATTGAGATTATCGGGAAATTAAAAATGGAAGGACACTGGGTGCTGAACGGCGTTTACGACGCCTGGTGTCTGCAGAAGGAATTTCACCCTGTATTACACGGAAACGAAATAAAAGAGTACAATCAGATTTTAAAACCGCAGATGGATTTTCCTGAATATCCTAACAATTTGGTTCAGTTTGGTTACTTTTTTTTCTTTCCTGAAGGTGGTGTGTATGCCTGGACCGAAAAGGAAATGAAAGAGAATGAATTGAATATTTACCGCAAATTCACAACGGTATTAAGTTTAACCTACAAGCGGTACAAAGATTTAAAAGATGCCGAAGCCAATGCACGCGAGGCGGTTAGACGGGCTTCCCTCGATCGGGTTCGTGCCGAAATTGCTTCCATGCGCACAGTGGACGACCTGCAACGCATTACGCCAATAATCTGGCACGAACTTACTGTATTAGGTGTTCCTTTTGTACGTTGCGGTGTTTTTATAATGAACGAAGAAACCGAACACATTCAGGTTTACCTTTCAGCGCCCGACGGACATTCACTTGCCGCCCTCAATTTATCATTTCAATCCAGCAAACTGGCAATAAATTCCGTTGAACACTGGCGCCGGGGAATTATTTTTAAAACACACTGGAACAAACAGGAGTTTATCAACTGGATGAAATCGATGATTGAACTGGGACAGGTTAGCAACCAGGAAACTTACCAGGGAGCAGCGCAACCTCCCGAGTCGCTCCATTTGCATTTTGTTCCGTTCAAACAGGGAATGTTGTATGTAGGAAACACAGCGCCCCTTGAAAAAGAAGCACTGGAACTGGTAAAAACCCTGGCTGAGTCGTTTTCAATTGCTTTTGCCCGGTACGAGGATTTCAAACAATTGGAGACCGCTAAAAACCAAATCGAAAAAACACTAACAGAATTAAAAGCCACCCAGACCCAACTGATCCAGGCCGAAAAAATGGCCAGTTTGGGTGAACTCACCGCCGGCATTGCACACGAAATACAGAATCCGCTGAACTTTGTGAACAACTTCTCGGAATTAAGCAACGAGTTATTGGAGGAAATGGAAGAAGAGTTGGCAACTGGCAATAAACAGTTGGCAAATGAAATTGTTAGCGACATCAAGCAAAATCTTCAAAAAATCAACCACCACGGCAAACGAGCCGAATCCATTGTAAAAGGGATGTTAATGCACAGCCGTAGCAGCAGCATACAAAAAGAGCCAACCGATATTAATGCCCTGTGCGATGAATATCTCCGTCTCTCTTATCACGGTTTCCGGGCAAAAGACAAATCGTTTAATGCCGATTTTAAAACGGAATTTGATGAATCGCTTCCAAAATTAAATGTTGTTCCGCAGGATATTGGAAGAGTTTTGTTGAATTTGATTAACAATGCATTTTATGCAGTAAAAGCCCCCCGCCCCCCAAAGGGGGGATCAAAGAACCTCAATCAACATATAAACCGCTGGTGATAGTTAAGACCTCTTACCTCCGCCCTTCGGGGGGAATGACCCGCCCGGATGACCCGGTCGGACGGGAGGGGGCTGTTCAGATTTCTGTAAATGACAACGGTCCCGGAATCCCTGAAAACATTAAAGACAAAATCTTTCAACCTTTCTTTACTACAAAATCAACAGGCGAAGGTACCGGTTTGGGTTTGAGTTTGAGCTATGATATTGTAAAAGCACACGGGGGAACAATTTCGGCTGATTCGAAAGAAAATGTGGGAACTGAATTTATAATAACATTACCTGTTAA